>NZ_JBSQIC010000093.1:0-14006 GCF_055108615.1 Tangfeifania sp.
TCTTCTTAAATAAAATTTAACCGGACAACAATGATTTTGAATTCAAAAACAATTTTACATCCCTGCCCACCGAAATAAAATGAAGATGGGAAACCACAAACAAGGGGCAGCTTTTACTTATTACATAAGGGTTTTAGCCTGTTAGCTGAATAATAAAAAGCAGTTTAATCCTGCAAAGAAGTGGAATGATGTACCGTTTTTTCGTTTCTATATTTTGAATCACTATTGTCCGGGAAATAAAAAGATTAATGGCTAAAGCCTCTATGTGACGCGGGTTTTTTATTATTATAGCCCCCAGCTTAAGCTGGGGGTTTTGAAGAAAGTGGTAACGGGCAGATCGAAAAAAACAAACAGCCACATAATATGATATGCATTTAACCTGACTTGCGCCATTTCTTTTAATTGACCTTTTCCAAAGTTTGGAACTTTGAAAAAGTTTTAACTTATCATTCAAATACCGGGTAGGTTATTTTTCTCACTTCGCCATTGAAGCATCGCGCCAGCGAAGCCGTTGTTTGCGACAGCGCCACCATCAACGGACGTTTGTTTTCCCCTATTTTCACATCGGCAGCCATTAGCTGCAAAAGTTCGGCCTTGTGTTCTTTTCGCAGCATATAATCCCCCGGGTACTTTTCTTCTATTTCGCAAACAATTTCATCCACCCACGGGCGGTAGGGTTCCATAATATCATCGGCCAGGCAAAAGGCATTGTACCGGTTGCGGTGATGAATACCCAGCGTGGCAAGCAGTCCGGAACCAGCCAGCGCACGGGCAACAGCCGAGCGCAAAAGAATATACCCGTAGTTCAGGTACATATTGGGTGGATTACCGTAGCGGTCGCGAATAAATTGTTTACCAAACAGGGCATTCCAGTACAAACGGGCAGCAAAACCTTCGCGATTGTCGCTGTCGTCGCTTTTCACCGTCCGGGCCAGATTTTTTAGTTGCCGGCCCTGCAACCCCTGTTTTTCGAGCAACCTGGCCTGGTTTTTTATTTTTGCTTCTATGGTTTGTTTCCACAGGTTTTTTTTCAGCGGTTCCGATGCGTTGATCTGCGCCCTGAACAATTCATTCTGAATATGATGGGCATCGAGCGGCAAAAGCATTGCTGAAGGCAGATGTTTACTGTCACAAAATACCACTGCTACATTGTTTTGGTTTAGCTGTTCAATTAATTTCATGGTAATGGAAATCTGCTGATTTTCCAGCACCACAAAACCAATATCCTCAACGGGGGCTTTTTTAAGGACCTCTCCTGATTTTTCGGATATTACCAGTTGCCGGTTTTTAAGTGAAAGGTGGTAAGGGTTCGAAAGAAACAAAGTTCGTTTTAGCATGATGGTTTTTGTATTCAGACCTTCAAAGTTTGCGAAACCTTGAAGGTCTTTGTTACATTTGCTCAATAACATAAAGAACTCAATTTTTACATCTTATCACAATAAGGCTATATGCCGAAGGATATTAAGTCCTGTACTCCCGCTTCGGTGGGAGTTTTTTTTTGAGGGGACAGGGGACTTTCCAAAGTCCCTGAATGCATTCAAAAAAAACTGCTTAAAATTGACCATCCGTTTTAAATCTTTGAGTTGGAAACTCAAAGTCCCGACTTGTTTGTTATTTTTGCCCCGAAAATTAACAGGATTGGAATGACCATAGAAAAAGAGATTCAACGTCGTCGCACATTTGGAATTGTAAGCCACCCCGATGCCGGTAAAACCACACTCACCGAAAAACTGCTGTTGTTTGGAGGTGCCATTCATGTGGCAGGTGCCGTAAAAAGCAACAAAATTAAAAAAGGTGCCACTTCCGACTTCATGGAAATTGAGCGGCAGCGCGGAATCTCGGTTGCCACTTCGGTGATGGGGTTCGAATACAATGGCTATAAAGTTAACATCCTCGATACCCCCGGTCACCAGGATTTCCAGGAAGATACATTCCGGACACTCACCGCGGTTGACAGTGTAATTATCGTTATTGATGCCGCAAAAGGTGTGGAGCCGCAAACCGAAAAACTGATGAACGTGTGCCGGATGCGCAAAACGCCGGTCATCGTGTTTATCAATAAAATGGACCGCCCTGCTCAGGACTCTTTCACGCTGCTCGATGAAATTGAGCACCAGCTGAAAATTCAGGTTTGCCCGTTGAGCTGGCCCATTAACAATGGCCCCGATTTCAAAGGGGTTTACAATATTTACACCAAAAGCCTGAAACTGTTTGACCCGAGTATTCAGGAAATCGAAGAAGGCCTTCAGTTTGAAAATGTCTCCAGTCCTGAACTGGAAAACCATATTGGCGACGATGCCGAAACGCTGCGCGAAGAGCTGGAGCTGGTGGAAGGTGTTTACCCGGAATTCAACCGGCAAAGTTACCTCGAAGGAAATCTTGCCCCGGTATTTTTTGGCAGTGCCCTTTATAACTTTGGCGTGGACGAACTGCTTCATGCGTTCCTTGAAATTGCACCAACGCCGCAACCTTCAACAGCGGAAGAACGCGAGGTGAAACCCGATGAAAAAAACTTCACCGGCTTTATTTTTAAGATTCACGCCAACATCGATCCCAACCACCGCAGCCGTATTGCTTTTGCCAAGGTTTGTTCGGGTGAATTTACCCGAAACAAAGTGTACACCCACACACGGCTGGGAAAAAATATCCGGATATCGAGCCCAACAGCTTTTATGGCCGAGCAGAAAGAAATTATTGAAAAAGCCTACCCGGGCGATATTATCGGAATTCCCGACAACGGCAGTTTTATCATTGGCGATACCGTAACCGACGGTGAGAAAATCCATTTTAAAGGGCTGCCCAGTTTCTCCCCTGAAATGTTCCGCTACATTGAAAATGCAAACCCCATGAAATCAAAGCAATTGAACAAAGGAATCGATCACCTGATGGATGAAGGGGTGGCCCAACTGTTTACCAGCCAGTTTAACGGCCGTAAAATTATTGGCACAGTGGGGCAGTTGCAGTTCGAAGTTATCCAGTTCAGGCTGGAACACGAGTACGGTGCCCAATGCCGGTTCGAACCGCTTCAAATGCACAAAGCCTGCTGGATTGAATCGGATAAACCGGAAACGCTTGTTGAGTTTAAAAAACGAAAACACCAGAAAATGGCCAAAGACAAATGGGGGCGCGATGTGTTTATGGCCGATTCTCCGTTCATCCTGCAAATGGCACAGGACGAATTTAAAGACATTAAGTTTCATTTTACTTCGGAGTTTTAATTTTTACCATAAATTTGCCTGTCATGGTTATTCTTGAAACTTTTTACGACAGCTCCTTATTTACTTACGTGGTGCTGCCGTTGCTCATTTTCATGGCAAGGGTTACCGATGTTACAATCGGTACCATCCGCATCGTAATGATTTCGAAAGGAGCTAAAAAATGGGCACCGTTTTTGGGCTTTTTTGAAATTTTTATCTGGCTGCTGGCCATGACCAAAATCTTTCAAAACCTGGACAACTGGCTTTGCTATTTTGCCTATGCCGGCGGTTTTGCAACAGGAAACTACATTGGGCTGCTCATTGAAGAAAAACTCGCAGTGGGCATTGTAAAAATTCAGATTATAACCCGCAAAAATGCGGATAAACTAATTGAAAACCTGAAAGAAGCCGGATATGGGATAACACACCACGCGGCCCAGGGAAGCAATGATTTTGTCAGCATAATTTACAGTATTATAAAACGCCAAGAAATCGGGAAAGTGGAAAAAATAATAAAAGCAACCAATCCCCAGGCGTTCTATTCTGTTGAAGACGTGAAAACAGTGAGTCATCTAATCTATCCCATTAAAAAGGGATCGCGACCGTGGAGAAAAGGAAAATAATTTGTAACCGATCAATTAAATTTAATTATTAACAAAACCCGAAAGGGTAAAAAATTACAATCAAATGAAAAAGAATCTTATTTCAGTTTTTTTAATCAGTTTTTTAATGGTTTTCTCAACCCAAACTTTTGCACAAAAAGACAACAAGTTAACACGGAAAGAGAAAAAAAACGGCTGGGAGTTGTTGTTCAACGGTAAAAATTTTAATGGATGGCGCCAGTATGCCGGCGAAACCATGCCTGACAACTGGACCATAGAAGACGGTGCCATGAAGGTTTTTACGGGTGAAGGAAAACAACCGGGACAAGGCGCAGGGGGCGACATCATATTCAGCGATGAGCAATTCAAAAACTTCGAATTATCAATCGACTGGAAAGCAGGCGACATGGCCAATTCCGGAATTTTCTACTACGTGAAGGAAGAGCCGGGAAAACCCATCTACTACGCGGCACCGGAAATCCAGGTACTCGACAACGAAAATGCCACCGACAACAAAATCGACAGCCACCTTGCCGGTTCACTGTACGATATGATTGCTGCCGACCCGTCAACCGTAAATCCGGCCGGTGAGTGGAACACCTGTGTCATTAAAGTGAACGATGGCAAAGCAACCGTTTCAATGAACGGTACCAAAGTAGTGGAATACACCCACTGGACCGACGAATGGGATGAGCTGGTAGAAAACAGCAAATTCAAAAATTTCCCGGGTTTCACTGAAGGAATTGCAAAAAAAGGTTATATCGGATTGCAGGACCACGGCTATACCGTTTGGTTCAAAAACATAAAAATCAGGGAACTGTAGGATTGTCCGGAAAGAAATTGAAAAAGCCTGCCTGGCATGTGAAGAATTTTCACAAAAGCCGGCAGGCTTTTTTTATCATCTCATAATCGCCGTTTACAGAGCCTGCACCACACAATTTTATTAATTTTGCAAAAATTTTATAAAATAAATATCCAATGAATAAAATATTACTTTCTCTTCTGGTTGCCATTTTAATGGTTGCCGTTTCGTGTACGCAAAAAGAAACAGCAGAAACTGATTACACACAATTTGTGGATCCGTATATTGGCAGCGATTACCACGGACATGTTTTTGTAGGTGCCAATGTTCCGTTTGGCATGGTTCAGCTGGGACCAAATAACAAAACACAAGGCTGGGACTGGTGTTCGGGGTATCATTATTCCGATTCCATTCTCATTGGATTTGCACACACCCACCTCAGCGGCACAGGAATCGGCGACCTCGGCGATATCGTTTTCATGCCGGTTTCAGATGCTTACGATCCGGAAGTGGATGCTGATTCCGCCTACAACTGGAAATCAACTTACTCGCACGACAGGGAGACGGTAGAGCCCGGATTTTACAGCCTGCACATCGATCGTTACAACATCGATGCTGAACTCACAACCAGCGAACGCGTAGGATTTCATAAATACAATTTTAATGACGGTGGAAATTCACACCTGATTATCGACTTGCAATACGGCACAGGATGGGACATGTTAACCGATGGTGCCCTGGAGCAGGTGGATGAATTTACAGTGAAGGGACAGCGTTTTTCACGAGGGTGGGCCAACGATCAGCGGGTTTTCTTTTACACCACATTTTCAAAAGAAATTTCTGATTTCAGAATTCTGAAAGAAAATGAAAAGCAAGGTACAGTTACGGCCCTCATCGAATTTGAAGGAAATGGTGAGCTGCTGGCCAAAACAGCACTTTCTCCCGTGAGCACCGACGGTGCCAAAGCCAACCTCACCGCCGAAATCGACCACTGGAATTTTGCGCAGGTACAAAAGGGGGCAAAAGAAAAGTGGAATGATGAACTTTCGAAATTAAATATTGAAACAGAAAACGCAGCCGATAAGCGCACGTTTTATACCGCGTTTTATCACACCATGATTGCCCCGTCGCTGTTTAACGATGTAAACGGCAAATATCGCGGAGCCGACAGGGAAATTCATGAAAATGCCGGACACGAAACCTACACCACTTTTTCGTTGTGGGACACCTACCGGGCTGCCCACCCGCTGTTTACGCTGGTTCAGCAGGAGCGGGTAAACGATTTTATCAACTCCATGCTCGACATTTACAAGCAGCAGGGGAAACTTCCCATCTGGCACCTTCACGGAAACGAAACCAATACCATGGTGGGCTACTCAGCCGTTCCTGTTATTGCCGATGCCTACTTTAAAGGATTTCGCGGTTTTGATACTGAGCTGGCTTTTGAAGCCATGAAAACTTCGGCTCTGTTAGATGAACGCGGACTGGACTTTATAAAATCCCGGGGTTTTATTCCTGCCGATTCGCAGGTTGAATCAGTGGCGAGGGCAATGGAATATGCCATCAGCGACTGGGCCATTGCGGCCATGGCAAAGGATATGGGCAAAACCGAAGAGGCAGAACGCTTTTCAAAAAGAGCCAAATATTACCAGAACTATTTTGATGAATCCACCGGGTTTATGCGCGGAAAAATGAGTGATGAAAGCTGGCGATCGCCGTTTAACCCCATTTCGTCGCAGCACCGGGAAGACGACTATTGCGAAGGAAATGCCTGGCAGTACACCTGGCTGGTTCCGCACGATGTGGAAGGCCTGATTGAACTGTTTGGTAGCGAAGAGGCTTTTACAACCAAGCTCGACAGCCTGTTCTCCATTGAATCCATAAAAGTGGAAGGTGCATCTGCAGATATTTCCGGACTAATCGGCCAGTACGCCCACGGTAACGAGCCGAGCCACCACACCACTTATCTTTACGCCTATGCCGGTCAGCAGTGGAAAACAGCTGAAAAGGTACGCGAAATCTGCACTACCATGTACCACGACCAGCCCGATGGCTTGTGTGGCAACGAAGACTGCGGGCAAATGTCGGCCTGGTATGTTTTATCATCCATGGGATTTTATCCTGTGAATCCTTCAAATGGAGCCTATGTTTTTGGAAGCCCGCTTTTCGATGAAGTGGTCATTGATTTGCCTGAAGACAAAACATTTACCATTGTTGCAGAAAATAACAGCAAACAAAATATTTACATTCAGTCGGTTGAATTAAATGGCGAGCCTTACGAAAAAACATTTATTACACACGATGCAATTATGAATGGAGGAACACTGACTTTCCACATGGGCAGCGAACCCAATCCGGAACTTGGGAAAGCACCTGAAAACAGGCCAAAGTCGGTTGTTTACTAATTTTAAATACAGAATAATAAATAGCTGCGTTTATTTGCGGGAAAACAACAAAACATTCATCAATTGAAATTTATACACCGACAGGCATTTAAAAGCATTAAACCAGGCACTAACAGGTATTTTTTTATTAAACCCAGCGGGTTTACATGTTTATAGAAAGTGGAAGAATTGCGACCCCGGGGTCGACCCCTGTACCTCACAAATTTATTTCTACAAACATTTGATGCCTCCGGCATCTTTCCATATTTACAAAATGCCTAATTCAATTTAATTATTTTGTTAAAATAAAATCCATTCTGAATCAACGTGATGGATTTTTTGTAATATTTACAAATTGTATTAAACATTTGGGCAATATATCAATCATTTTTAGTACAATTGTGTCAATATTACACAATATCAATACTATTCAAATCTGATTAAATTATGCAAAAAAGAGAATTTCTAAAAAAACTGGGGCTGCTCACAGCGGGCGGTGCCATTGCCGGCTCAATGCGACCGGCAGCTGCTTTGGGATTTAATAACTCAGCAGCAGCAAAAAAAGAGATCGGTTTGCAAATTTATTCGCTGGGAAGAGAGCTTACCGAAGACGTTCCCAGCGGATTGAAAAGAATTGCTGACATCGGTTACAGCACCATTGAACTGGCTGGTTACCGCAACCGGAAGATGGGAGATTACACACCGGAAGAATACCGCAAACTGTCCGAAGATGCGGGCCTGAAAATTACCGGCTCGCATGTGAATCCTCCGGTACGCAAAATCACTAAAGCAAATTTAGGTGAAGTGGCTGATTTCTGGAAAATTGCCGTTGAAGACCACGTGAAGTTCGGGGTTAAAACGCTGGTGCAGCCCATGATGCCGGCCATCGAAAACCACGATGATGTGGCAGTTGTTTGCGAGTCGTTTAACAAAGCCGGCGAAATTGCAAAAAATGCCGGAATAAAATGGGGCTACCATAACCACCACATGGAGTTTGAACGCATTGCCACCGAAGAGCAAAAAGTTAGTCAAAACAATCCGTGGATGCCGGTTGGTGACGTGATTTATGACCTGTTCCTGAACGGAACAGATCCCGGCAAAGTTTTCTTTGAAATGGATGTGTACTGGACGGTGATGGGCTCGAACGATCCGCTGGAATACTTCGAAAAATATCCGGGCAGGTTTCCGGTGCTGCACATTAAAGACCGTTCAGTTCTTGGCCAGTCGGGAATGATGAATTTCCCGAATATTTTCAAAAAAGCTTACGAAAACGGGCTGGATGAATATTACGTTGAACTGGAAGGGATCAGGGATCCGGACATGACACAATTCCAGGGCGTGAAGGAATGTTTTGATTATTTGAACAATGCGCCGTTTGTGGTTTAATAGTAATTCAATATAAAAACGGGGGCAAAATTTTGTCCCCGTTTTACATGCTGTATTATATTTCCATTTTTAGTACTTATTCCGCCCGCGATATTAAAAATGAATATTTATAATGATCATCCAGCAGACGGTATTTATCCAGCGGCTTTAATCCCCAACTGTTGTTACCACCTACGCCACGCTGTTTGTAATCTACCTGAACAGTATAAAAAGGCATTTTTTGCAACTGGTAGTTATGCGTTGAACTTTCAACCATAGCAGGCAGGTATGGCGAAGCAGTAACATCAACTTCCGGTAATCCCGTAATTTTAATTCCTTTCCCTTTGTCATTCGTAAAAGTTACCCAGCGCACATCGGTTTTGTTGCCGGTTTCCTGCGGGAAAATATACGGGTAAACCTGATCTTTTATTAACCCTTCATAAATTCCAAAGGCGGCACCAGTCTTCCGATCCTGGTAAGTTTCGTGCGGTCCGCGGCCATACCATTCCATTTGGCTAAAAGTTTCAGGTATTCTGAACTGAACACCAAACCGGGGCAGTTCGGGAGCTTCCATTTCCACATTCATGCTGCAATCCACTTTTACTACGCCCGATTTGTAGACCGTGTAAGTTGTTTCATGCGGAATGGCAAAAACCGGAAGTTCAGCGGTAACAGTCACCTGCACACTGTCGCCGTTTACATTTGCCGCAACCAGTTTTTTAATCCTTCGGAATTCCGAAGCCGTTCTCCATGCACCTGAAGACACTTCGAAACCGTGCCCCAAATCGTTATCAACCGGCACCCTCCAAAAGTTTGGCATAACCGGAGAGGTTAGCATCTCTTCTCCATCATAACTGAGGCTTTTCAGCTCACCCTTTTCAGCATCGAAAATCGCCTGAAAATCATGCCCGTTGATTACAATTTCCTCCTCATTTTTCTCAAACTTCAACTCCCTGCCCGATTTCATTTCTTCTGAAACAGTGAATGGTGCTTCCTGCAAACTGAACTGATCCCAGGCAATTATATGGCCTGCTTTTGCCCAAAGTTCGTCATTCCTTAAAGAAAAAATCACTTTTAAAAAGTAATCATTCCCGTCTTTTAAATCTGTTTGAAAAGGAATATTCACAACACCTGTTTCGCCCGGCTCAATATCGGGTGAATCAATATTTCCGGATTCAACTATTTCTCCATCTTCCAGTAATTCCCAACTTGTGGCAAATTCATTGGTATTTATAAACCTGAATTTGTTATGAACCTGCATTTCAACGTTTTCAACATCAATTAGTTTTGATGAAATATTCTGATACACTTTTTTCACCTCGTACAACGAAGGATTGGGCACACGGTCGGGTGAAACCAACCCGTTAATGCAGAAGTTATCGTCGTTGGGTTTGTCGCCAAAATCGCCACCGTAAGCAAAAAATTCAATGCCGTTTTCAGTTTTATGCCGCAATCCCTGGTCCACCCAGTCCCAGATAAACCCGCCAATTAGAGCCGGATATTTTTCAATGGCATCCCAGTATTCCTGCAGGTTGCCCACCGAATTTCCCATGGCATGTGCATATTCGTTCATCAAAAACGGACGGTCGGGTTTTTCCTGTGCGCGATTAATAATCCACTCCGGAGTTGGGTAGGTTTGGCTGTCCATGTCGGCGGCGGCGTTCATCTGACGGTAGTGAATATTTCTGGTAGGATCAAGTTCCCGGATTCGATCCGCCATTTTATAAAAATTGTCGCCATGCCCGGCTTCATTTCCCAGCGACCAGGTTACTATGCTCGGATGATTCCGGTCGCGCAGCACCATTCGTTCGGCGCGCGTCACCACTGCTCCCGTCCAGTGGGGGTCGCTGCCCGGAAGCAGGTTCTTCCCGTACGAAATTCCATGCGATTCCACGTTGGCTTCGTCAAAAACATACAATCCGTACTCGTCGCACAACTCGTACCACAACGGCTGATTGGGATAATGCGAACAACGCACTGCATTTACGTTGTACTGTTTCATCAGCAGAATATCCTCCACCATACCCTGGCGGGTAACAGCCCTGCCATAATCGGGATGGTGCTCGTGGCGGTTCACGCCTTTAAAAAGAATGGATTTGCCGTTCACGAAAAACTCCCCTCCCCTGATTTCCACTTCGCGGAATCCAAAATGGGAACCTGCTTTTTCAACAATATTTCCATTTTCGTCAATCAATTCAAAAACAGCGGTATATAAATTTGGTGTTTCTGCTGTCCAAAGTTTTGGATTGCGAACGATCCGGTTCAGGTAAACCGGAATTTCCTGACTGGCATCCACATCTACCCGCTCGTTCAGCGTAAACAGTGCATTTTCAAAGTTACCTTTCTCAAAAACCGAAGCTTTTAGTTGAAGGCCTTCCAAATTTTCAACGTTGTAGTTTTTAATGTCAACCCTGATATTCAGGTCTGCATGACGATAATTATCATCCAAATCAGTTGTAATGAAGAAATCGCGGATAGTCGTTTTGGGTTTAGCCATTAGGTAAACATCGCGGTAGATTCCACTCAGCCGCCACATATCCTGGTCTTCGAGGTAGCTGCCGTCGCTCCAGCGATACACCTCGGCAGCGAGCACATTTTCTCCCTCCTGCAAATAATCGGTAATATTAAACTCAGCGGGTGTCATGCTTCCCTGGCTGTAGCCTACTTTCCGGCCATTCACCCACAAATAAAACGCACTTTTCACACCTTCAAAATGAATGAAAATTTCTTTGCCATCCCATTTTTCAGGAATCGAAAATGTGCGCCGGTATGACCCCACGGGATTATTGTCGTGCTGAATTTTGGGAGGATCAACCTTGAACGGATAAGTAACATTGGTGTAAATGGGTTTGCCGTAACCATGCAGTTGCCAGTTGGCCGGAACCGGAATTTCGTCCCAGTGCGAAACATCAACATCCGGTTTATAAAAATCCATTGGGCGATCGGCAGGTTTGGGCGACCACTTAAATTTCCAGTTGCCGTTTAGCAGTTGTACAAACGGACTGGCGGCTTTGTCCAGGTTAATTTCAGAACTTTCCGTATCAATGGGCACGAAAGACGCATGCCCCGGCTCCTTATTGATTTCGAAAATTGTAGAATTCTCCCAGTCGTTTTGGGCAAAAACAGTTGTTGCAGCCCCGAGCAGCCCCGTCAAAAATATACTTTTCAGAATTGAAGATTTGAGCATGATGAATTGATTTACTGGTTTAATAATTGAATCTATTTCTGTTAACCTGACGAAAAATACAGGGTTTTAACCTATTTATTCCCCAAAAGAAAACAAACCGGCTAATATTCTCTGATTTCAATTTTCAAAACCTGCTTGGTTTCGGGCGTAATTTTGAACCGGTTATCGATGCGATGTCCCATCACCCAGACGATTTGCTGCCCGCTGCACAGCAGCCAGGTATTTTCTTTTTCGTGAAGCGGTAGTTTTTCATCGATAAAAAAATCGCTCAGCTTTTTGAAACCGGTCATTCCGAGCGGCTGAAAATAGTCGCCCTGTTTCCACCGGCGGATTAACAACGGAAAATCGAGTTGAGCGAAATCGAGGCAGGCCACATTGGGGTTTCTGCTAATTTCAAAATTCCGATTTTCGTTTGTTTCGATTGCCAGGTCAAACGGTTCAAACAATTCAATATCGTCTTTTTCGATGTAGTAAATTCGCTTTTCCTCTTTGGGAAGTTCGGTAACAAAAAGCTTTTCCCGGTCTTTAACAAGTCGGTGGGTAGGCGAATAAAACTGTTTTCCCGATTCATTTTCAAGGCTTTGAAAAACCTGGTCCGTTACTTTAGGATTAAAATTATAGCGGGTTAAAATTTCGTACAAGAGAAATTTTGGGAAAGGTGAATTCAGCAATGCGGAGATTTGAATTTCAATGTTCCCGTCACTGGTGGAAACCACATTTTTCTGCCACCTGTTCATGGAAAAAAAATACACTTCTTCAGTTTCCTTTAAATGTTCCATAGAGGCCAGCAGGTTTTTCTTGAATGCGGGGTTCAATTTCTGAAAAAGCGGCATAATTTCATGCCGGATAAAATTGCGCTGGAAAACCACTTCGCTGTTGGTGTGATCTTCCCTGAATTCGATAAAACTGGCGCGGGCAAAATCTTCAATTTCCTTGCGGTTGGCAAAGAGCAGCGGGCGGATTATATTCCCCGATTTTTCTTTTATGCCGGTTAAACCCCGGATTCCTGTTTTCCGCGACAGGTTGAGAAAAAAAGTTTCCAGCAAATCGTCCTGGTGATGGGCAGTGGCAATAAAATCGTATTGATTTTCAATCCTGATTTCCTCAAAGTATTCGTACCGCAGTTCGCGGGCAGCCATTTCAATGGAAATTCCATTCAATCGTGCGTGTTCTTCCGTTTCAAAAGTTTGAAAAAAGGCAGGTACACCATGTTGCAACACAGCTTCCCTGACGAATTGCTCATCCTGGTCAGAATCCTCACCGCGAAGCTGAAAATTGCAATGCACCACGCCGTAATTAAATCCCGATTTCTCAAATAAATTCAGCAACACCATGCTGTCGATTCCTCCACTGACAGCGAGCAGTACTTTTTGATGGGGTTCAAAAAGCTGTTTTTCGTTTATGAAATCAGTAAACCGGGACAGCATAAATTGGTTACTTTCAATTATTCAGTTTTGATAAAATTCGAGTCAACTCGTTACTTGAAATAGAGTCGGTTTCAGGTTTATCATAAACAGACAAAAGGTAAACAGTGTTGGTTATTTCATCGTAATGCATTTTTAATTTCACATGCGTAATTATTCTTAAACCGCCACTTTCCCCTTTTCCTTTGCTCTTTACAGCCAATCTTATTTTGTAAGAATTTTGGCCAATTGGAGTGCCTAATTTTGGATTTTGCAACAACTCATCATTTAGTTGCCGAAGTTCTGAATTCAGTGACTTGTATTTTTTAAGCAATTTTTTCGCCTCTTTGCTAAAATTGTTTGTTATGATAATTTCAGTTTTCATCCAGAAAACCGGTTAATGATTTGGGTTGTTTTTTTCCTTTTTTAATTGAATTTACTTCATCAACTGCTTCTTCCAACCCCGTAAGAACCTCAAGTTTATTTTTCATTTTTGAAAATCTGGACATGAAGTTTTCCCACTGTTTTATAGGCACAATAACAGCAGAATGATTCCCTTTTTCATCGATTACATAATTAATATCCATAATCAAATTTTTACTCAAATTTACGAATTCCTAAGTTTTCCTGTCAACGCTGCAATATTTAAAACTACCTCAACAGCTTTCAGCATGGAAGGTATTGGAATAAATTCATACGGCCCGTGAAAATTGTGGCCGCCGGCAAACACATTCGGGCAGGGCAATCCTTCGTACGAAAGCCGGGCCCCGTCGGTTCCGCCCCTGATAGCTTTAATAATTGGCGTTACACCGGCTTTTTTCATGGCCTCTTCAGCAATATCCACCACGTACATTACCGGCTCCACTTTTTGGCGCATGTTGTAGTACTGGTCCTCCATTTCAAATTTTACCAGTTCACGGCCCAGTTCGGTATTAACCACACCGATTATTTCTTTTAGCAGCTGCTTTTTATGCTCAAATTTTTTAGCATCGTGGTCGCGGATAAAATACAGCATTTCTGCCTTTTCCACATTCCCATTCAAAGAAAGCAGGTGATAAAACCCATC
>NZ_JBSQIC010000094.1:0-13933 GCF_055108615.1 Tangfeifania sp.
CCGTGCTGCCCCACGGCTCCCGCTGCAAAATCGGGGTATAACTTTTTTTCATCCGAATATCTGGCCGAAACAAGCTCGGAAATCTCTCCGCTTAGCTGGTCGATTCCCGAAGGAAAAACCAGGTTTTGAATGTTGAATTGTTTCAGGATTATTCCGCCCTGCAACCCCAATGTCATGAAACTTTCATCATCCAGTTTTAAATGGTACGAATACGAAAATGAGCCGGAATGGCTGTTTATTACGTTATTCAGTTCCTGGTCGCGGGTGATTTGAAAGCCAAACCCCGCATTCTTCTTTCGGATAAGTTGATCGTATGAAACAGAATAGGTCGTGTATGTTGCCCCTTTTTGAGGCCACTGGTTCCGGTAGTTCAAAACCATGCGGGGCAGTTCGGTTGTCCCGGCATAGGCAGGATTGAGATGAAGCGGATTGGCAAAAAATTGTGAATAGCCGGCATCTTGTGCCCACAGAAAGCTGGGAAGGAAAATTAAGATACCGACAAATAGAATTTGCTTTAAGAATACGCTTCGATAATTCACACAAGCAAAGTAAATCAATTAAAAGGTTTTTGGACAGGGGCCCAGGGATTTTTTTTGTCGAAATGAACATAGGGAATAACTAACCGCAGCGTGGCTTCTCCAAATCCGCCAACATCTTCGGTTGAAAATGAATAAGCACCTCCGCCCGTGAGGTTTAGTTCAAAATTTCCAAACCTCCAGCCGTAAGTCAATCCTAATCCGTGAAAGTTGCTGGTATAATTATTTTGCAGGAATATCGCATAGTTGTGGTTCACATTTTCAAACCGCAAACCGGCCCTCGATAAAATTACCTGGTCGGAATAAAGGACCACTATCTCCGGGGATGCTTTAAATGGTTGCGAAACCAGTCCGTTTTGTTTCCCCCTTTGATTTTGTGCGTAATAAAAAATTAGTTGCGGTCCGGCTTTTTCAGGCAAATCGCCACTCTCGGCAATGTTGATGTTTAACGGAAACGATGCCGAAAGTCCAACCTGCCGAATGGGCGACACCCACAAAATGCCAACTTGTGGTTGAAAAATGTTATACCTCAGAAACTCTTCCCCGGGCGGGCTTGGCGGTTCTGTCTCTTCATTTAATATCCCGTCGATGTAGGTGGCAAACCAGTGTTTTGTGGCTCCTTTGTAACTTATATTTACAGAGGGAATCAACATCCCTTTTTGGGTACTTTTAAACGGTTTGGTAAAAGTGAACCCCAAACCGGTTGTGCTGGTATTTATATTTCCTGTCAGCCCCTGGTGAAAACTAATGGCCACGCCGCCATTTAATTTTTCTGACCACGAGTCCCAGGTGGTGAAAAACTCGTTGTTCAGGTTTTTTTTGTTTTCGGCAACAAAATATATCCCTGTCCACACATTTGTATTTTTATTTAACCCTGCGAATGATGGATTTAGAAGTAATTTATTTGAAAATGGAAGTAGTGTTCCATCGGTTTGTGCCAATAAAACTCCCCAACTGCAAATCAGGAGGAGCAAAAATCCTATTTTTTTCCCGCTGTTCAAATTAATCTTTCCGGATTACTCAACTAACGTAGCATGGTGAGAATTTCGTGTAAGAAGTACTTTTTTTGTTCTCCGGCATTTTTCAGGGCGAGGTAGATTTTGTCGGTGGCTTTTTCAGCCACTTCGCCGGCAGGATAATCTTCCATGTTGTCAATAACAGTGAAAGCTTCAAAACTGGTTTCCCAGTCTTCTTCAATCACAAGATCCAAAAATACGAGAAAGTGGTCTTTGTAATCGAGCCCGTTTTGCCAGCAGGCAGTTGCCAGTGTTTTTCGTATAGGTTTGTATTTTGGTGTTGTTAAAGCTCCTGCGAGTATCGGTGCTGCCTCGCTTACTTTAAGGTTGTTGAGCAGGGTAATGATTTCATTTTCAACTTTTTCTCCTGGCGTGGAGTTCAGTAGCTCGAAAAGATGCGGAAGGTAATGCACATTCCCTTCATTTTTCAACGATTTCAATGCTGAAATCACTGTTCCCGGTTGGGCTGAAAACAAATCAGCCTCTAATTTTTTATTCAGTTTTTTATTTGCCATGCTGTAATTTTATTAACGTTACAAAATTAGGATTTTTCAGGGGGAGTAAAAAACGGCAAGCCAAAACAAATATTTGCTTAAATATTTACTTTTGCAGCAAATGAGAAATATTGATGAATTGCGTAATGCCAATATTGGCCGGTTGATACTGAAATATTTTATCCCGGCATTTGTAGGTGTGTTTGTGAATGCACTTTACAATATTGTTGACCGTATTTTTATCGGGCAGGGGGTTGGTGCCGAAGCATTATCGGGCATTTCCGTTATTTTCCCGGTGATGCTCATAATGATGGCATTTGGAATGTTAATCGGGGTTGGAGCCAGTGTTTATGTTTCCATTAATTTGGGGCGCGACGATATGAAACGTGCCGAACAAACCCTGGGGACCGGTTTTTCTATGATGGTGCTGGTTTCCATTGTTATTATGGTAGTAACCTATATTTTAAAGGACCCGATTTTACGCTCGTTTGGATCTACTGATGAAACTTTTCAGTATGCCAGCGATTACCTGGATATCATTCTTGCCGGAACACCTTTTATGGTGATTGGATTTTCGCTGAACAACGTCATCCGTTCCGAAGGGAACGCCCGTATTGCTATGGTGTCGATGATCATCAGCGCCGGCACCAACATTATACTTGACCCTATTTTCATTTTTTGGCTCGGAATGGGAGTAAAGGGTGCTGCTTTTGCAACGATCATTTCAATGTTTGTTTTAATGGTTTGGGTGCTTGCCCATTTCCGGGGTAAACGTTCAGTAGTAAAATTACGAAAAAGTAATGTAAATATAAACCGGGGAATCCTGATGGAAATAACAGCCATTGGAATGGCCCCATTTTCCATGCAAATTGCAAACAGTGTAGTCCAGGGGCTGCTCAACAAAAAATTAATTGATTACGGTGGAGACCTGGCCGTGGGGGCAATGGGAATAGTAAACTCAGTAATTTCGCTGGTTATTATGGCAATAGTTGCAATAAACATGGCTTCGCAGCCCATTATCGGGTTCAATTACGGGGCCAAATCGGTTTCCAGGGTGAAGGAAGCTCTGCGTATTTCACTAATTGCAGCCACCATAATTGGTGTGGGGGCTTTTGCTTTCATTGAGGCTCTTCCGGGGGTTATCGTCAGATTATTTAACAGCGACAGCCAGGAACTGTACAATATTTCAGTTAATGGGCTCCGGCTGGTAATTCTTGCGTTTCCGCTTGTTGGTTTCCAGGTGGTAGCTTCCCATTTTTTCCAGGCTGTAGGTAAAGCCAGAATTGCCATGTTTGCCACTTTGTTCCGTCAGGTTATCGGGCTTATTCCACTTCTTTTTATTCTGCCCGGTTTTTGGGGAATAAACGGGATTTGGATTGCTTATCCAATCGCTGATTCAATGGCTGCACTTGTGGTATCGTTTTTATTGGTTCGCGAATGGCGCAGGTTACCCCAAATGGCACAGGAAACAACGGTGTGATATTTTGCTGTTATTATCTGGCTTTTTTGTTATTCTTCATCAGGATAAACAAACCGTTCGCCGGTATCTCTTATCACATTTTTTTTCCATTCACTTGAAGAAATTTTATGAAAAACCAGGATGGATGAACAAATCTGCAATTTCCGGCAATTGCATTAGACGTTTTGTAAATATTGTGCATCTGTTATTATTTGAGAGAACTGATCCCAGAGGCATCAAATGTTTATAGAATGCTTTAAAAGGAACACCATCCGCCCTGAGAATTAAAACAGGTGCAATTTACTCTTCTAAAAAATTCAATAAAGGCTGAATAAACCGTTCAAAACTCTCGATGTGGGGCAGGTGGCCGATTCCATCCAGTTCAACTAATTTTGAATCCGGTATTTTCTGATGTGTTGTTTTCCCCAGTTCATCGTAAAGTCCCATTGTCTGGCGAACATCTTCATTTACCAGCGGCTTTCCAAGTGCAGTTCGGTCGCGGGTGCCTATGATTAACAGTGTTGCGGCTTCAATATTCTGAAATTCATAAACTACAGGCTGTGTGAAAATCATATCATACGTCAAGGCAGAATTCCACGCAATCCTTTCATAATCGGAGTTCAGCGTCCAGCCTGCCAAAAGGTTTACCCACCGGTCGTATTCAGGCTTCCATTTCCCGTCGTAATAACTGGATTTTTGATATGATTTTATGCCTTCATATGTTTTATTCAATTCGCGTTTGTACCACCAGTCAATTGATTGGTATGGCACCTTTAATTTCCAGTCTTCGAGGCCAATCGGATTTACAAGAATCAGTTTATCTGTAATTTCCGGAAACATCAGGGCAAAACGTGTGGCGAGCATTCCTCCCATAGAATGCCCCAAAACAGCAGTTTTGGAAATATCCAGCAAATCGAGCAACTGTTTGGTATTTTCAGCCAGTTGCTGAAAAGTATAGTGAAAATAAGCTGGTTTCGACGATTTGCCAAAACCTATCTGATCAGGTATTATAACCCGATAACCTCTTTCAGTTAATGCTTTGGCTGTAGTTTTCCAGTAGGCGCCATTAAAATTCTTACCATGCAGCAGCATTACATTTTTTCCATTATAGTTTTCCGGCTTAACATCCATGTACGCCATTTTTAAATCCTGCTGCTGGATATTCAGTTCCAGGTGTTTGGCAGGAAAAGGATAGTCGTAATTGACCAGCATAATATCCAGCCATTTCAAATCATTTTTCTGTGCAAATAGCGAAAAACTGAGTGTAACTAACAAGAAGGAAAAAACTGTTTTCATGTCAATAATTTGTATTTAATGTTTTGTATTCCAGTAAAATATAATATTCGGTTCGTGTCATTCTTTCATGGCCCGTGGAACTCGCATGGGCATTTGTTCATGCACTTTTGTGTTCGCCAGACCCTGCTCGTTTCATATTGTATCTTTTTGTTTGAGCCGGCAACCGAAAATTTCAAACCGGCTTTTTTATTAAACACTTCAACGGAAAATTAGTTTTTAGAACAGAGGATTACATGTACAGTATTACTGCTGATTATGCGGGGGAAAAGGAATGTTGGATATAATAGTAATTGAATAAATATGGCACGGATTGCGCGAATGCATCCTTCTTTTCAAAAAATAAATTATCGAACTCATCCGCCAGATGAAAATTCCAAAAGTGCTTTTTGTGTCTTCTACTTCGGTTTATGCACCGACCAACAAGGAAGTGCACGAAGGCGATCCTAAAAAACCAATACACCGGTAAACCTCATTCACCGCGACGATTGCGTGGCTATTCTTTCTCAAATCATTGAAAAAAATAGTTGGGGGGAAGTTTTTAACGCCTGCAGTCCCGAACATCCCACTAAAAAAGAGTTTTATGCCAAAGCGGCTGAAGTGAGCGATTTACCGGCACCGGAATTTGCAAATGTTCAGGAAAACTGTAAAATTATTAACAGCGATAAACTCGTTCAGCGATTGGGTTACCCATTTAAATACCCCAGCCCAATGGATTACCTAAAAGAGTTGCAGGCATGGGATTACCGCATTTGATTTCGATAGTGGGAGCCGGGTCCGGGCGATCCGGAACTGCTGACCGTAAAAGCGCTTAACCGCCTGCAGCATGCCGATGTGATTTTGTACGATGCCCTGATTGGCGACGAAATGCTGAAACTGGCCAAGCCCGAAGCAGTTAAGGTGTATGTGGAAAAGCTTAACAACGATGGTCAAAACCAGGTGAAGCGGCAGGACGGCATTCATCAGCTTTTTTTGCATTGGGCTGCCAAAAACAAAAAAGTGGTTCGCCTGAAAACCGGCGACCCCATGATTTTTGGGCGCGGCGCGGAAGAAATCCGGTTTTGCAGGGAAAATAATCTGAATTTTGAAGTGATTCCCGGTGTCACTGCCGCAGTTGCCGGGTCCTCACTGTTTTCCGTTCCACTCACCGAGCGCGGCAAAAACAACATGCTGCTGTTTTACACCTGTCGGAAAGAGAACAACTGTTTCCCGCAGCTGGAACCGCTGGTTTCGGTTTTACAAACTGGTTCGCCCGTGGTTTTGTACATGGGGCTGCATCATCTTTCCGAACTGACAGGCAAACTTCTCGAAAGCGATATTTCAGGCGAAATGCCGGTGCAAATTCTGTGTAAAATTTCGCAATTCGAACAAAATAGCTATTCAACAACCCTTGCAAAAGTGGAAGAGTTTCTGGCAGAAAACAGGCCCTGCACACCTTCGCTGGTGATTGTGGGAGAACATGCGGAGAGGATATGAAATTTTTAAAAGACCAAATTACAAATTCACAAAAAACAAATAATTCCCAAATCACAATTGATTAAAATCCAATAACTTATTTGTTCTTGACGGCATTGGAATTTGGAGTTTGTTTGTTATTTGATTATTGCCATTTGAAATTTTTGTTGAAAAACCTTGGTTCAGAATAAAATTCTGAATTATTATTTTGCTTTCCCATCATCCGACTTTTGCTATTTTTGCATTTCATGTAAAAAAAGACTGAAAAAATGAGGAGACTGACACTTTCCATCCTGTTTATATTTTTTGTAATTGGCTCCCTTTTGGCCAAAGAGGGAATGTGGATTCCTTTGTTGCTGGAAAAATACAACCTGGCCGAGATGCAGGAAATGGGCTTTAAACTTTCGGCACAGGATATTTACGATGTGAACAATGCCAGTATGAAAGATGCCGTAGCTGTTTTTGGTCGAGGCTGTACTTCCGAAATGATTTCACCCGAAGGGCTTCTCATTACAAATCACCATTGTGGTTACCGCCAGATTCAATCGCACAGCACGGTGGAAAACGATTACCTTACCAACGGTTTTTGGGCCATGAGCCGGGACGAGGAGTTGCCCAACCCTGGACTGACGGTGCGGTTTCTCGAGTACATGAAGGACGTTACCGAAGAGGTTTTGGAAGGAACAGAAGGACTGTCGGCCAATGAAGCAGCTAAGAAAATAAAAACCAATTCTCAAAAGATTGAAAACGAAGCATCGGAAAACGGGAAGCTGATGACACGGGTGAAACCACTGTTTTACGGGAACCAGTATTTCCTCTACGTCTATAAAGTTTTTAAAGATGTGCGACTGGTGGGGGCACCGCCATCGGCCATCGGAAAATTTGGCGGCGACACCGACAACTGGATGTGGCCGCGTCATACCGGCGATTTTTCGTTGTTCAGGGTTTATGCCGATGAAAACAATGAACCGGCCGAATATTCGCCAGATAATGTTCCCTATCAGCCCCAAAAATATTTTCCCATTTCACTCGGAGGTGTTCAGCCGGAGGATTTTACTATGGTGTTTGGCAATCCCGGAAGTACCATGCAATACATTCCCTCGCACGAAGTGGATATTATTATGAATCAGCGCGATCCCGACCGTATTGCCATTCGCGACAAAAAACTCGAGGTGATTGGCGAAGCGATGAAAGCCAATCCGAAAACCCGGATTCAGTACGCTGCCAAATATGCTTCCATCAGTAACGCCTGGAAAAAGTGGCAGGGCGAAATACTTGGCCTCGAGCGATTGGATGCTGTAAATAAAAAGCTGGAGTTTGAAAATGAATTCAGAAACCGGGCCCGGGCGAACAAAACATGGGAAAGTGAATACAGGGAAGTTTTTGCCAATTTTGACCAGTTGTATGCAGTTTACAGTGAATTTATTCAGGCTTCCGATTACTATTCAGAGGTTGTTTTGCGTGGTGTTGAAATATTCAGGCTGGCCTCGCGTATGAACGACATCATTAACAACCTGGAAAATGAACAACCCGAACGGGCCGAAAAGCAGCGGAAAGAGATGGTTGAATACTTACCGGGGTTCTTTAAATACTACACCACGCTGGAGGGAATAATGGAGAAAGATAACCCGGAAATTTACGACTACAACGTTCCTGACCGCCTGAAAGAGCTGTATGAAACCAAAGACTTTGGCCCTTATGCCGCCGACGAAGGTTACCTGCCGGTTTGTTTTACGGCATCCAACCATACCACAGGCGGGAATTCCGGCAGCCCGGTAGTAAATGCCGAAGGCCATCTCGTTGGCGTTAACTTCGACCGCTGCTGGGAAGGGACCATGAGCGATATTATGTACGATCCGGAACAGTCGCGCAACATCTCCATCGATATCCGCTACGCGCTGTTTTTAATCGACAAGTTTGCCGGTGCCGGTTACCTGCTGGAGGAGATGGATATTGTGGAAAATTAAGGTAGGTTATTCACAGCTGTTTCAATTATTATTTAC
Organism: Tangfeifania sp.; assembly: GCF_055108615.1. NCBI lineage: Bacteria > Pseudomonadati > Bacteroidota > Bacteroidia > Marinilabiliales > Prolixibacteraceae > Tangfeifania > Tangfeifania sp. The sequence goes on from NZ_JBSQIC010000094.1 coordinate 8,257, forward strand.
CAGGTTATTCAGGTAAATCGTGGAAGATTCCATTTAACAATATTGTTTTTTTGACTATATTTAAGAGGAAATTATTGTAATAAGATTTGTCTAATCTGTCAAACAATCCAATGTTTTTCTTGTTTGTAAAATTTATAATAAGAACATTCAAAAAGTAGTAAATAAACAATTTATAAATCAAAAAAAATGGAAGAAAAAAATCCGCACAATTCAACTTACAACGCGAATAATGAAAGCAAATGCCCGGTAACAGGGCACGGCGGGGCACCAGGTGCCGGCGAGGGCACATCCAACCGTGACTGGTGGCCCAACAAGTTAAACCTGAACATCCTGCGTCAGCACTCCTCAAAATCGAACCCGATGGGAGAAGATTTCAACTACGCAGAGGAATTCAAAAATCTCGATCTGGCAGCTGTGAAGAAAGATCTTACTGATTTGATGACCGACTCAAAGGATTGGTGGCCTGCCGACTGGGGGCATTACGGCCCGCTTTTTATCCGCATGGCCTGGCACAGTGCAGGTACATACCGTGTTGCCGACGGACGGGGGGGAGGAAGCACCGGGAACCAGCGCTTTGCACCGCTCAACAGCTGGCCCGACAATGTGAACCTCGATAAGGCCCGGCGCTTGCTGTGGCCCATTAAACAAAAATATGGCAGGAAACTATCGTGGGGCGACCTGATGATCCTGGCCGGTAATGTGGCCCTCGAATCGATGGGGTTCAAAACCTTCGGATTTGCTGGCGGCCGTGTCGATATTTGGGAGCCTGAAGAAGATATTTACTGGGGCTCGGAAGGAAAATGGCTGGACGACCAGCGCCACAACAAAGAGGGTGAACTCGAAGGGCCACTCGCGGCCGACCACATGGGGTTGATTTACGTAAACCCGGAAGGCCCCAACGGAGAGCCAGACCCGAAAAAAGCAGCACACTTTATCCGGCAGTCGTTTGCCCGTATGGCAATGAATGACGAGGAAACGGTAGCTCTTATTGCCGGCGGACACACCTTTGGAAAAGTACACGGCGCTGCTCCCGATTCCAACCTGGGACCCGATCCGGAAGCTGCACCATTGGAAGAACAAGGACTTGGCTGGAAAAATAAGCATGGCAAAGGAAATGCCGAAGATACAATTACCAGTGGCCTGGAAGGAACCTGGACGAAAACGCCGACGCAGTGGAGCAGAAACTTTTTGGAAAACCTGTTCGATTACGAATGGGAACTGACCAAAAGTCCGGGAGGTGCTTACCAGTGGAAACCCCGCGGGCAGGCAGGTGCAAACAGTGTACCCGACGCACACATCCCCGGAAAAAGAAACCAGCCGTTTATGCTCACCACCGATCTGGCACTGCGTGTAGATCCGGATTATGAAAAGATTGCCCGCCGGTTTTACGAGAATTCGGATGAATTTGCTGATGCATTTGCACGTGCATGGTTTAAACTGACACACCGCGACATGGGACCAAAATCGCGTTACCTGGGGCCTGAGGTTCCTGAAGAAGACCTGTTGTGGCAAGACCCCATTCCGGAAGTTGACCATGAATTGATTGACAACAACGATATCAGTGATCTTAAAGGCAAAATCCTCGGGTCAGGGCTTTCTGTTTCTGAACTGGTTTCTACTGCCTGGGCTTCTGCGTCCACATTTCGTGGATCGGATATGCGCGGCGGTGCCAACGGTGCACGCATTCGCCTCGAGCCACAGAAAAACTGGGAAGTTAACAATCCGGAACAATTGAAAAAAGTACTGGATAAGCTGGAAAACATTCAAAATGAGTTCAACAAGGCTCAGTCGGGTAACAAAAAAGTTTCGCTGGCTGACCTGATTGTACTTGGTGGAGCTGCTGCCATTGAGAAAGCAGCCAAAGATGCCGGTTTTGATGTAACCGTGCCTTTTACTCCCGGTCGTGCCGATGCATCGCAGGAACAGACCGAAGTGGAATCATTTGAAGCGCTTGAGCCGTTTGCAGACGGATTCCGTAACTATTTGAAAGCAAAATTGGTCACCGGCTCAGAAGAAATGCTGGTTGACCGGGCACAGTTACTGACGCTTACTCCACCCGAAATGACCGTGCTCGTTGGTGGATTGCGTGTGCTGAATACAAACTTCGATAAATCGCAGCTCGGCGTTTTCACAGACCGTCCGGAACAGCTCACCAACGATTTCTTTGTGAACCTGCTCGATATGGGTAACGAATGGAAAGCAAAATCGGAAGGTGAAGAAGAGTTTGAAATTCGTGACCGCAAAACAGGTGATGTGAAGTGGACCGGCACCCGTGTTGATTTGGTATTTGGTTCCAACTCAGAGCTGCGGGCGCTTGCTGAAGTTTACGGCTCAGCCGACGGACAGGAGAAATTTGTAAACGACTTCGTGGCTGCATGGAATAAAGTAATGAACCTCGATAGGTTTGATGTGTCGTAAACACCGGTTTTTCAGAAAAATTTTTAAAGTGATTTACACATAGAGGCGGTTCGGCTACGGGCTGCCTTTTTTGGTGGGGAATTTTGTGGTTGGATTCTGAAAGTTGAAAAACATACATTACAAAGATGTAAATCTACATACGCTGCGCACCGCTCAGAATCCTGTTAATTAGTCTTAGTCTTTTGTTTTTTTAATCAATATAAGTTTCTTTTAAAACTGATTTTAATTCTTCAATTTCAAAATCTTGTAATTCTCCTAAAACCTTGATTATTCTTTGTCTGTCAATTGTTCGAATTTGGTCTAAAACAATCCAGCCGAATTTATTGGCATGCTTAATTTTTACTCTTGTTGGATAATTTTTAGAACTTGTTGTCAATGGAGCAATTACAACAGTTCGCAAATATTTATTCATCTCATTGGGAGAAATTACCACACAAGGTCTGGTCTTTTTGATTTCACTGCCAATTGTTGGATCGAGATTTACTAAAATAATTTGATATTGTTTTATTTCCATTCTCCCAGGTTTTCATCGTCAAATACATCGTCAATCAATAAATTGTCATCTTCATTTTTAGCCATTTTTTCAAAAGCTTTTTCCCATTCTTTTCTCGGTTTTGAAACTGGTTTTAAAATAATCTGTCCTTTATCCATTATTAAATCAACAGTTTCTTTGATATTGTATCTGTCTATTAAGGTTTTACTCAACCTAATTCCCTTTGAATTACCGATTTTTATAACTGAAATTTCCATAACTACTATTTTAGAATTGTAATTATAAAGTTATTACATTTTTTCGAATTTAAAAATTAAAGCTTGTTTAATTTAACACAAGTACCGGAATGAAGTTTTGGAAAAAAATCCGATAACTATAAAATTATAAAGTTATGGTTATGAAATTTTAAACCCTCCTGGACACTATTTTTGATGACTTTTGAAATGAAGGGCCTGGTACCAAAAACATTCGGAATGTGAGGCTTTTAGTTTCAGGTAATCGCACTGATTTACCTGAAAACTTGAAAAGAATTATTCGCCGCCGCTGCCAACATTTTTACTGCGTTCAATCGACTGCAGTGCCAGGTAGTTATCGCCAAATTTTTTCAGGTTGGCAATTTCATCGTCATACTGGTCGAAATGGCGTTCTTCATCTTCCACCAGCCTTTCAAACAGTTTCTTGGTAACTGAGTCGGCATTTTGTGAGCTTTCGTTGGCCCATTTGTTATAGTCATTTGCACTCGATTCTTCCATTTTTACTGCGAGGTCGAGCATTTCGCGCACATCGTGGATTTTTTTTACATCTTCCGATACAACCATTTCCACATCTCCGCCGAGGAACAGGATACGTTCGGCCAAATCTTCAACATGTACCATCTCTTCAATGGCTGTTCTTTTAAACAGGTTGGCCAGCAGGTCGTACCCCTGATCATCGCAGTGAAAATGGAAATACATGTATTGGTGTACTGCCGTAAGTTCGTCGGCAACTGCTTTGTTTAATAATTCAATACTTTTTTCTTTCATTTTATTAAATTTTGGTTTTTAATAAGTACTATTTGCAACATGCAATGAATTGTGTGGTTCAATTTCGATTCGGAAAATTAAGAATTATTTTTTGCATTGGTTCATTTTCGAAAGAATTGATTAAGAATTTGGAAAAATCTTCGGTAATTTTGAAGTGATTAAAGGTTGTGATTTTATAATGAATTACATTTTTTTGTAACAGCAACAGCGAAGTGAAATATATATATTGCATAATTATAATCACGCTATTTTTTGCCGATGACCCGGGGGCTCAAAATACTAATCCCGATTTCAGGTGGGGTAACTGCTGGTATTTCAATCTAAACGAAGGGGAATCAGTTCATTTTAAAAACCAGGAAATAAAATTACTGAAGCTGCACAATCATTTTAACCGGTTAAAAATTGGGGAGGACACGCTATGGCTGAAAGTCAGCCGGCGTACATTGCCCACAATGATTGGGGGAATCCGGATTTTTGTTGCCGACAATAAAAATGTAAAGGACCTGACAAGTGATTCACTCAGGCACGGATTGCTCAGCAAAGATGCCCTGATTTGCCTGTCCGATTTTCAGGAACCGATGTTGAATTTCAACCAATATATTTTTCCGGTGAGTTTTAGCGATGGTTTTTTATGGGGAGTGGAAGAAGACAGCCACATGTTTTCTTTTGAAGCCGATGAACAGCGGCGCGAGGCGTTGGGCAATCATTCGCATGGCGGCCTCGATATCGACCTTCATGATGCACGCGGCAAAGAAATGCACTGGCTGGTGGCTTTAGAGAACAGCATCGTGTGTTGGGTGAAAAGCGATGCAGGTGATGCAGGGAAAACCGCATCTGTTTTGCTGGAAAGTGTTTCACAACCCGGTATTTTTTACCTGTACGAATACCTCAACAGTGAGAATGTAATTGTCAAAGAGGGGCAGCAACTGGTCAGAGGCGGGCCGTTGGGCACAATCTGGGGCGATGACACCTGGGGACATTTGCATTTTGTGGTTTTAAAGAACGATTCTGTACCTGAGTATTCCAATCGCTGCAAAAATGTGGTCAATGGATTTCCGCAACTTTACGAGCTCTATTTTAAGCAGTCATCCGGTTACTCCAAACGATTTTCAAAAGGGAGGCTTTATTTTGGCCGGCCGCGCCATGTTAACGGAAACCAAAGAAACCTGCTGGCTTTTGAACCTTATTCGGGAAAAGGTTGGTCGCTTGGAAAATGGAACCCTGCCGATAAATTGGAAGGAGTTGCAAACGGAACGGAAGGGAATGCCCGCCTGGGAAAAGTGCTTTTTGAGGGGACACCTGCACAGTGCCGTAATCCTGAAAATTATTATGAATACCAGATAAATGTGCGGAACGGGACCTTCCGCATCAGGGCCGAGCTGGGCGATTTGTATTTGCCAAGCTGGCAAAGAGTGAGTTTTGAAGAAATTGATGCAGGAGAATTTTTGCTTGATGCAGGAGAGTCAACGTGGACATCTGAACGCGTTGTAAATGTAAAGGATGGTACCCTCACCGTCAGGATTTATATCGATGAAGAAAATCAAAAAGTTGCCGGACTGAGCCAGATCGTATTTCAGCAGGCGTTCTGATTAAATGAAAATGTTCCTGTTACTTTACCCTTTTTGCTTCGCCATTTCCCCTCATAAGGGAAAACCGTTCTAACCTGAACTATTCATAAATTTTAAAAATATGAATAAAGTTCAGGTTAATCCCGATTTAGATGAACTTAAACTTTTAAAAAAAG
>NZ_JBSQIC010000095.1:0-13819 GCF_055108615.1 Tangfeifania sp.
CTATCTCACGGTTAAAAAAATCTCTTAGTCTATCGTGCAGATTCCACCATAATTCTCCTTTTTCCAAAGGATCTAAATCCGATTGAAAGCGAATCAGAAAATCAATGTCACTTTTTTCATCAAAATTACCTGAAACAGCAGAGCCAAAAACAAAGGCTTTCTGTATTTTATTCTTTTCGAATAAATCCTTCAGCTTATCGATATTTGATGTAATTAATTTATCCATTTAAAATTCGAAAAACACTTAGTAAACAAACTCTTCTTCCCCTGCATTTATTGTCAGTTTCTCCCCTTCAAAAGGTTCAACTCTGCCCACAATTTGTGCTTCAATGTTGAACGATTTAGAAATAGAAATAATTTCTTCAGCCACATCCGGACTGGTATAAATTTCGAACCGGTGGCCCATGTTAAACACCTTGTACATTTCCTGCCAGCTTGTTCCCGACTGCTCCTGAATAATTCTGAACAGCGGCGGAACCGGAAACATATTGTCTTTCACCACATGAACATTCTCCACAAAATGCAGCACTTTGGTTTGTGCCCCGCCCGAGCAGTGGATCATCCCTGAAATATTTTTTCTGAATTTTTCCAGTACTTTTTTAATCACAGGAGCATAAGTTCTTGTTGGCGATAAAACCAGTTGGCCGGCATTTAAACCTATTCTTTCAATTTTGTCTGTCAATTTGTACTTCCCGGAATAAACCAGTCCCCCGGGAACTTCCGGGTCGAAACTTTCGGGATATTTTTCGGCGAGGTAGTTGGCAAAAACATCGTGGCGGGCCGATGTGAGCCCGTTGCTGCCCATACCGCCATTATAGCTGTTTTCGTAAGTTGCCTGCCCCGAAGAGGAAAGCCCAACAATGACATCGCCGGCCGAAATTTTATCAGCAGAAATTACATCGTCGCGTTTCATCCGGGCAACTACCGTGGAATCCACAATAATGGACCTGACCAAGTCGCCCACATCGGCTGTTTCGCCGCCGGTTGACCAGGCTGAAATTCCCAGTTCCCGCAAATTCGCGAGCAGTTCTTCGGTTCCGTTAATAATGGCGGAAATCACTTCGCCGGGAATTTTGTTTTTGTTCCGGCCAATGGTTGACGAAACGAGAATATTGTCGGTTGCGCCCACGCACAGCAAGTCGTCGATGTTCATTATCAGCGCATCCTGGGCAATTCCTTTCCACACCGAAAGGTCGCCGGTTTCTTTCCAGTACATATAAGCCAGTGCCGATTTAGTGCCGGCACCATCGGCATGCATAATGTTGCACCACGCCAGATCACCACCCAAAACATCGGGCACAATCTTACAGAAGGCATTGGGAAACAATCCTTTGTCGATGTTTTTTATGGCGTTGTGTACATCTTCTTTCGATGCTGAAACCCCCCTGGTGCTGTATCTCGATTCTATAACCATTTCTTTATTCGGTTTTTGCGGGTACAAAATTAGCAAAATCTGCTCATCTAAAATAAAAAAGGAAAGCCGCATCGTGACTTTCCTTTTTTTCTTTAGCGCTAAGCGTATAAAAACCGTTTAATTTTTTGCGTTGGCGTTTTTTCAAACGGGCTGGGCTGAAGAACAACGCGTTGGAGCCTTGAGAATTTATTCACCTCGGCATTTACTTTATTTTGAATTTCTTCCAGGACATCATCATATTTGTCAGAAAAATATTGCTGCGCATCGGCTCTGAGATTTTTAAAATGCTGTTCAACTTCGTCGGCATTCAGGTGAACCATTGCTACCAGTTTTCCCTTCTTTTCGATAACCAGCGACTCGAGCACAAATCGCATTTTATTTATTACTGACTCAATTTCTTCAGGATAAATATTTTCCCCGCTGGCACCCACAATCATGGTTTTAATGCGCCCTTTAATATAGAGGAAATTATTTTTGTCGAATTTCCCTTTGTCACCGGTCTTAAACCAGCCATCTTCTGTAAACACTTCTTTTGTAATTTCCGGTGCTTTGTAATACCCTTTCATTACGTTGTTGCCTTTGGCCTGAATTTCGCCTTCTCCGGTTGCCGGGTCAACATCGCCCAGGCGGAGCTGAACACCATCCATAGCAATTCCGGTTGAGCCTAATTTCCTGTTTTTGCCAACAGCTCCTGCAAGCAACGGCGATGTTTCGGTAAGACCGTACCCAATGGCGTATGGGAACTTTCCTTCGTATAAAAACCGTTCAACCGTACCGTCCAGCTTTGCGCCGCCAATTCCAAAAAAGCGAAGTTGGCCGCCAAAAGTCTGGTATAGTTTCCGGGCTGCTACACGGTGTAAAACCTTCCGTATTGCCGGAATGGAATAGAGCGTGCGCATGGCTTTCGTTTTCTGGAACTTAGGATTTATTTTTGCTTTGAATACTTTTTCGATAATCAGCGGGACCACCAGCATAATTGTGGGTTGAACTTTTTTGAGCGCCGGCAATAACACCGATGCAACCGGAGGCTTTCTCAGGTAGTGTACCGAAGCTCCAAACCGCACAGGAAAAAGAAAGCCAAGTGTATTTTCAAAGGTGTGCGACAGCGGCAATACCGAAAGGAAACGGTCGGTTTCACTAATATCCTGCAGGGTGTAACTTTTTTCGGAGGTCCACATCAGGTTTTTATGAGTGAGCATTACACCTTTTGAGTTTCCGGTAGTTCCGGAGGTATAGATTATGGAAGCCAGATCTTCTTCGTTTACTTCTGCCGGCAATAACTCAGCTGGTTCGGGTAATTCAGTTTCAAATGATTTTAATTTTTCTTTGGGAGTTCCTTTCGGTATTAAAGCAAAACAATCGACCAAAATAATTTTTCCGAGTTTGTTAATGGTGTTTTCATTCAAGCTGCTGTACAATGATTCTGAAACGAACAGCGTTTTTGTTTCTGAATGTTCGATTATCGATTCAATTTCGTTTGAATGAAAATCGGGCAAAATAGGCACTGCCGTAGCACCAATCCATGATATTGAGAAAAAAGCAATTCCCCAGTTGGGCATATTGGGGCTTAAAATGGCAACCTTGTCGCCCGGTTGAACACCATGTTTTTTTAGCAAAGCGGCAACCCGTTTCACATCTTCTCCCAGCTCCTGGTAAGTATATTTGCTTTCACCTGCATAAACCAGTGAAGTTTTATCAGCGAACTTACTTACCGATTCCTGCAGCATTGCGGGGATAGTATATTTTGTTGTATTATTCATCTTTTTACGGGTATTTAAATTCCTGCGTATTAATAAAATAACGCCGTCCCTTTATTGTTGTTTCCGGTCAAAAGTAACAATAAACCTGCCTGAAAGTTCTTTTACGGGAATTTTAAACTATTTTTAACATCTTGCAAAGAAATATTTTTTATTTGATGAAATAACAATCAAAGTTCAATAATTTTATATCCGGACTGATTTTGTTAATTTGGTAAATCATTAATTAACCTAAATATGAAAATAGACCATCTTGCAATTTGGACTTTCAACCTTGAATCGTTGCGCAATTTTTATGCGCATTATTTCGATGCTTCTTCCTCTGAAATTTATTATAACCACTCCAAAGAATTCAGGTCCTATTTTCTTACATTCGGTGGCGACTGCCGGCTTGAAATTATGGAAATGCCCAATATTCCAAAATCGAAAAACGACCCGGCAAAACAATATACAGGCCTGGCTCATTTTGCAATCAGTGTGGGCTCAAGACAAGCAGTTAACCAATTAACTGAAGAACTGCGAAGCGATGGTTTCAGAATTGTTGGCGAACCCCGCATCACCGGTGACGGCTATTACGAAAGTGCTGTGCTCGACCCGGACGGGAACCACGTGGAAATTATCGAATAGCAGGGATGGATTAATACCCCCGCTATTCGATAATTTTATATCAGGGAGTATAATATATCGGCCCTTCAATTCCCAGAGGAAGTTTGGCCCAAATCCACACCAGTAACATTGGTATCCTTACTAAAGCAAACGCTATGGCATAAGGCAACATCATGGAAATGAGTGTACCAATGCCCACCTTTTTTACATACTTCTGTGCAAAAACAATGACCAGCGGAAAGTAGGGCAACAACGGTGTCAGAATGTTGGAGTACGAGTCGCCTATACGGTAGGCTGCCTGTGTTGTTTCAGGGGAGTAACCCATAAGCATGAGCATGGGCACAAATATGGGGGCCAGCAGGGCCCATTTTGCAGAGGCGCTTCCCATTACAAGATTTACCAGCGACGACACAATTATAAAAGCGACAAGCAGCGGCCCTCCGGTAAAACCAATAGCCTTGAGACCATCGGAACCTTTAACGGCCAGCACGCTTCCCAGGTTCGACCAGTTGAAATAGGCTACAAACTGAGCTGCCACAAAAGCAATAACAATGTACATTCCCATGGTTGACATGCTTTTAGCGGTCATGTCGGCCACATCTTTATCGGTTTTAATGGTTTTGGCAACAATACCATAAACCAAACCGGCCACAAAAAACACAATAAACATTATGGGTACCAGCGAGTCGTAAAAAGGTTGGAAACTTCTGGAGCCGGTTTCAGGATCAACTTCTCCCCGCAACAATCCATCAGCGGGAATGATTGTAAGCATGAACAGTGCAAGCACTGCAAGGGTAGCTGCAAATGACCATTTCAGTGCTTTAACTTCTTGCCGGGTGATGGGAGTTTCTTCATCAATTTCCAGGTCGGAAGAAGGTTTGTACGGCCCAAGCCGCGGCACCAGTATTTTTTCGGTAACCCACGTTCCAATAAGCCCGATAAACGGAACTGATGCAGCCATAAGATAGTAGTTGGAAAGCGGATTCACGGTATATTCCGGATCGATAATTTGGGCCGCCGGCTCGGTAAAAGCGGCAATCATTGGGTCGAGCCCGGTGGGGAGAAAATTGGCTCCGAAACCTCCCGAAACTCCGGCGAAAGCGGCTCCTATACCTGCCAGCGGATGTCGCCCCATTCCCAGAAAAATGGCTCCACCAAGCGGAATCAGCACAACATAACCTGCGTCGGCGGCTACAGAGCTAACCATTCCTGCAACCACAATAGAGAAAGTAATAATTGTTTTGGGCACTTTGGAAACAAAAAGGCGCAACCCCACCGATATCATTCCGGTATGTTCAGCAACACCAATGCCCAACATTACTACAAGCACTAAACCAAGGGGCGGGAAGTTGGCAAATGTTTCAACCATCCGGGTAAAAATCATTTGTACTCCATCGCGCGACAGCAGGTTTACAACATCTATTTTATCCACGGGATCGCCATCGGGGCCAATCATGCCAGCTTCTTTGCCCGGGTGATCGACCGAAACGCCTCCAAAAACAAATGAAAGCAGAAGGGTTATTATCATTAGCAGGGCAAACAAAGTCACAGGCTGTGGCAGCTTATTGCCCACAACTTCAACTTTATCTAATACACGCTTAAAAAAATCATTTTTTTTCTTCTCGCTCTTTGCCATAAAGTCTGTGTTTTAACAATTTGTTACTCGCTCATTTTAGTAAAAAAAGTGATTTATAGAAAACCGCTTTTATCAGGTAATTTAATTGCATCAAATCACAAAAAACAATAATTTTTTGTCCTGGCAAAACAAAAGTATTCGATTCATGAAAATTTAAGTGCAGAAAGTCCTTTAAAAATCCATTTTGAATCATTTCATGTATTAATTTTTTGGTTTCTTTCCAATTCGTTAATTTTGAATTCATTTCAACTAAATCGATTTGCAGCATGAAAACTAAAAGCCTGACCTTTGGTTTCCTTTTTTTCATTGTACTAATATCGGCTCAATTTTTAACCGGTTGTGGGGAAAAAGTACCTGAAGAACTTCCCAACATTTTGTGGCTGACCAGCGAAGACAACAGTCCGTTTTTAGGCTGCTACGGCGATGAGTTTGCCACCACCCCCAACCTCGACAAGCTGGCTTCTGAGGGATTTTTATACACACACGCCTACGCCAATGCGCCTGTTTGCGCCCCGGCCCGAAACACCATCATTACCGGTGTATATGCCAATTCGGGCGGAAATCAGCATATGCGCAGTTATTACCCCATTTCTGAAACTATAAAAACCTATCCTGAATTTTTACGCGAAGCCGGCTATTACTGCACCAACAATTCAAAAACCGATTACAATACCAACAGTATCGATCCGGATGAAATCTGGGACGAAAGCAGCCGCGATGCACACTACAAAAACCGGGAGCCGGGGCAACCTTTTTTTGCTGTTTTCAATACTACTATTTCGCATGAAAGTTCGCTGCACGATTCCATCCCCAACGAACAACTACGGCACAGCCCCAAAGAAGTACCAATCCCGCCACATCACCCGGTCACACCGGCCATGAAACACGACTGGGCACAGTACTACGACAAAGTGGAAGATATGGATTCCCAAATTGGGAAATGGTTGCAGGAGCTGGAAGAGGCCGGACTTGCCGAAAACACCATCGTTTTTTACTACGGCGACCACGGTGGCGTTGTTGCCCGCAGCAAACGCTATGTTTACGAAACCGGAACGCGTGTGCCGTTTATTGTTCGCATTCCCGAAAAATACAAACACCTGTTTCCTGAAAAAAAACCTGGTTCAAAAGTGGACCGGCTCATCAGTTTTGTTGACCTTGCGCCAACTTTGTTGAGCATTGCCGGAATTAAAATTGCCGACTGGATGCAGGGAAATGCATTTTTGGGCAACCAAAAAACTGAAGCTCCAGAGTATGCCTATATGTTTCGTGGACGCATGGACGAACGTTACGACATGAGCCGCGCAGTGCGTGACCAAAAATTTCGCTACATCAGGAATTATATGCCCTACCGGATTTACGGCCAGCACCTGGAATACTTGTGGAGAGCACCTTCCATCAGGTCGTGGGAGGAGGCATATAAAAATGGCGAATGCACCGAAACACAAAGCCGGTTTTGGGAACCGAAACCTGTTGAAGAATTATACGATACGGAAAACGATCCGTGGGAAGTCAATAATCTGGCCGGAAATCCGGAATATGAAAAGGTGCAGAAAAGAATGCGCAGCGCCAACCGTGAGTGGGTGGGCCGCATAAAAGACACCGGATTTATTCCCGAAGCCGACCGCATTGACCGTGCCGGAGAAATGCCCACTTATGATTACATGCGCTCCAGGAAAATTGAACTCGAACCAATAATTGAAGCTGCTGAAACAGCCACACTCGGCAAACCGGAAAATCTGGAGGTGCTGAAATCTTATTTAAAAAACAAAGAACCGGCTATCCGGTACTGGGGAGCCACCGGACTTTTAATTTTAAAAGAGGATGCCCGGCCTGCACTTCCTGAATTAAAAGAGGCGTTGAACGATGAATCAGCCAGCGTAGTTAATGTGGCCGCTGAAACGCTTTATAATCTGGGAGAAAATGAGGCTGCGAAAAAGGCATTGCTTTCAGTTCTGAAAAATCCCAATGAATTTGCACGGTGTCATGCATTGAACGTGATTGACTGCATCGGGGACAAAAGCCCCGAAATTGTGGAAGGGGTTGTACAAATGATTCACAAAGCAGAATCGAATACCCGCAACAAATACGATATGCGTTCAGCAAAATGGCTAATTGAAAAATGGGGCCTGAATCCCGGTGAATATGATATTGAATTTGCCTGGTAGCTGCGACTGCCAAGGCAAACGAAAAATGACAGTTTATAGCTGACTCCTCTCTCAATCGTCGTAAACGGTAAACACAACACGTGTTTCAAATTGCCGGGCCCCCATAGTAAGAGATGCACCACTCAATTTTAAATTCAGTGGGATATTTAAAACACCATAACGCCCTCGAAAAAAAAAGCTAGGGTTGTTAGTTATAGATTGGTAGTTTACCCCACTGGTTACTACCGGATTAGGGCCCAATATAGAAGCTCTGCTTCCATTTCCATCTCTCAGGATTTGCAAATCAAGATTGTTGTTCCATTCAAGATCTGATTTATGTATAAAGATCTGCCATGGGATATCACGCCCAAAAATACCATCCCAAATACTTCTGTAATTGAGAGAAAGATATATTGATGAACTACTGGTAATCGACGACGGGAAATTTTCGCCGGCCTCGGTAACAACATATTGGGCATTTTCGAAATTGGCGTCCCCTGAAACTTCAATTCTCAAATCCTGCCCCAAAATATAATTTGCCGTAAAAATAAACGCTACTAAAAGAATTGTCCTTTTCATTATGATGAGCTGTTTCATTAAAATAATCAATTATCGGTAATCGTGTACAATACAACAAAGCTGGATTCGTCAACTGAATAAACCCTTGAATAATCTGAAACGTCGATGGAAAATGAAAGCCGGTGCCCGTTATTTATCCCATCACCTGTGTAACAATTTCCGATATTCGTAATAATTGGCCGTGGCTGGCTGTTCAGTTCAATTCTCCCGGAAGGCTGCCCAACCTGGCCTGAACCTCCGGCGCCGGAAAAGGTTGACGCTTCCAAATAAAATCGTATTCCTTCGGGAATATCGCCCTGCGAAATTTCAGCCACAATGGAGCGCGAATTTTGGGCAGTTCTCAGTGAGGAAGAGTAATTTATCCACAAATCATTGTTTGCCGGCAATTCCCAAAAAGGAGACTCGCCCGATTCGGCCGATGTATTTACGCTGAAATGTATGCTGTTGTCCAAGTCTGGTTCAATATCAACGAGCGCAACCTGAGGGAGTTCAAAGTAAACATTAGCCTCTGCTTCTTCCACTTGCGCGGATGCTTTGGCACTCAGCAAAAGTAAAAAATATGCGAACCAAATAAAAAATGATACTTTCTTCATTTTATCAGATTTATTCATTCCCATCCCAGGGAACAACTTTATTGTTTTCTATAATAACTATAAATGGATTCCTAAAGAATTTCTCCAGCCTTTTTCTTTCTTTTTCAGCCTCTTCAACTGAGTTGAACTTCCCCTTAAAATATTTATGAAAGTTATCAATTTGTTTCACGAAATCAAATTGTTCTTCTTCGAAATAGCTTGAATCATCCGGCACTTTTCGGCTAAAAGCACCAATTTGTACAGAATAAAACCTCGATTCTTTCTTTTCCCGAAGCTGATGGTCACTTTCATTTTTCGCTGAAGGAGAAGTTTCTTTACCTGGAGTAAGCGGGGTAAGCGTACTATCAGTCGATTTAAATATTATATTTCTCTTTTTTGATTTCAATTTTATTGGCAATTCCATTTTTTCTCCGGGTTGAAAATCCAGCTGATAGACTGATTTCTCAATTTCATATCCTCCCGGAATTGAAGTGGTGTAAATTTTGAAAGTCCATTCCCCGGGCCTGACGATGGGGAACGAAAAACGACCATCGTTGTTGGTTGTAATTCGGTATTCTTCAAAATCGTTTTTCAATTCTACAATAATATTTCCTGTTTCCACCTCTTCGTTTTTTAATACCGAAATACTACTTTTTTGTACCTCAAAAGAACCAGTTAACTTTGCACCTTCAGTAATTTTAAAGTTCAGGCTAATAATTTCGTCCTCAATAATATCCACTTCAATCGGCATAGGAATATTGGTAATCTCATTAATTTTCATTTTATCCCGATTGATTGAAAGCAGGGCACGTCCGGGTTGAATGGTTCGGAACCAGAATTCTCCATTTTCGTCGGTAATGGTTGTTTTATTATGCAGATTCAAAATAACTCCTTCTGCCGGTTCGCCGTTTTCGTATGTTATCCGGCCTTTAAGGTCGCCTGCCCTAATTATCTGTTTTAAGGGCACACCCAGGTTGAAAGCATAATTCAGAGAAAATGTAAAATCAGGATTTTCAGTTTGTTGTCTGAAAAGTGTATAAAAACTGCGCAACGAAAGTGTATGTTTCCTCAGAAAAGTATAATCCAGATTCAGTTGCATTAAATTCCGGTTTCTGAAATAATCGTCAATATTATAGGCATTTTGAAGGTAAAAGTTGGCATTGAAATTTTTCCCAATCTGGCTCGTAACCGAAAGACCGGCAGTCAGATTGCGTTGCTCCCCGGTAATAAAACTGTTTACATTCGACCAGCTTCCAAAAGCCCTCACTGAATGAGAAGGATTAAACTGGTAAGCAAAATTAGCTGAAGCCCGGTAAGTTTCCTGCCGGTTTTCGCCATCTCCCTGCAACAAGTTGGTGGTTTCACCAAATTCGCCAAGCAAGCTGTAATTTATTTTTCTGAAACGATGACTAAAACGGGTGTTTAAAGAACGTGTTCTGTAATGAAATTTATCCTGTACCAAGCGGTCCTTCCTTTCATACTCGCGCAGATAAAATTTTAAATGTGCACGGGTTGCAACATTGTAATTTAAAAAAGTTTGAAACGATTTCGAATAGGGTGCAGTAACAAAAAAAGTATCGAGGGCCGCATTTCTGAAATCTTCTTTGGTGTAAACACCCAGACTCAGCTTATCAGTGAGGTTGGCCGACAAATTTCCTGAATAAAAAGTGGAATTCGAATAATAACCGGGATAATTTTTACCAGTATAAAAATAGTTCCCCGACAAACTAAAAATTGAAAAATGGGAATTCACATTGGCACGGAATGCATCATCTGAGTTTTCCGGAGAAATCCCCTTTGAATATTCCAGATCGAAGCTCACGCTTTCAAAAGGTTTTAAGGCAGCTGAAATACTTGCCAACTGAACCGATTCGGGGCTGTCCTCCATCTTTTTCGAAATGTAATATCCCCTGAATTCATTGTCATCATTTATTTTATACCCAGTATAACCGGCAATTTCACTTTCAATTTTTTCGTAGTAACGAGGCTTCACCCATAAAAAGCCGAAAAACAAGCCGTTATTGAAAATTATTTTATTTTCGGCACCCATCCCAAATCGGGACGACTCAGTAAGCGGTGTAAACGAGTAGGCTCTTTCGCCCACAAAAAACTCCAGATTTTTATTTGAATAACCAATATAATACTGGTCATACAATCCCAAAAAACTGAGGTTTGTATTATTGGGGCCGCGCGCCAAAAACTCAAGGTGGTGGTTCCCTTCAGGATCGAGTGCACCTTCTCCCTGAAGCTCGAACTGCCAGGCCTTTTCATACTTTTCATTTCGATTAGAAGCCAGGTAAGTAGCAGAGGCAGTTACAGGATATCGGAAAAATAAATCTTTCCTTGTTGTTTTTGAAGGAAAAACTTTAAACGATCGGAAAACACTTTCTGCAATCTCTCCTGATAGTAAAGCCCGAACAGTGTAATTTATTTCTCGGGGCTCCAAAAGCTCTTCGGAAGTTAAATTATAAACAGTAAACGGAACCGACTGCCCGGGTTCTACCTGAATTTCTGCGGAACCTTTCACGTCACAATTATAAGTATCGATGTACACCTTTTTAGAAGTATTGCCATTGTTTTGCAGGAGGTAAGTTGCTTCAAGCTGTTCCCCTGCAACAATTATCTCAGGTGCCTTTACAAAATGCAGCGACACGCTTTCTATCTCATTTACCTTCAATACATTTCGCCTGACAGAAAGCGTATCGTCACTACCTTTTTCAATAGCATATAAATCAATGGGGTGCTCTCCTACGGGGAATCCAGATGGAACCTGGATGGAAAAAATCACCAGCTTTTTTGCTGATGGTTTTAATGAAATCTGCTGAATCTTTTGTATTACTTTCCATTCGTCGGGAACCTGCAATGAAATTGCTAAATCCTTTTCAGCTTCTCCGTTATTGGCAATAAAGTAGGTTTGATTAAAAATCTCTTCCGGCTGTAAATGGACATCATCTTTTAACGACTCAATTGCAATAATTTCGGTTTGCTGAGCATTTAATGAATGCATCCCCAGCAAAACAAAAAAAAATATACTAAAAAACTTATTCAACATTTACATTAGCTCAAACGAAACGTTTGTACCAAAAACATGATCCTCATCGCAATCTGCAACAAGTACCCCAGTGTATCTCCCTGGTTTAATCCCCTCTAAATCAATTGAAATTTCAACTGAAGTGCCGGGATAAACTTTTCGTGCATCAGCTTTAACAATGCCTGCCGAGTTTCCCGCTTCATCGAATAATTCCAGTGCCAATTCAGGTCGTAATAACCGTTCGCCTGTATTTTCAATAAAAACATCCAGTATATTATTTTCGTTTTGGCGGGCAACATCCAATCCAAGGAATTGAATATCGCGGGTTCCTGAATTACCGATATTTGTAATAATCTGAACTGCATACCTGATGGCTGTGTTTATTGTAACGCCTGTCCTGCGTGTGGTATCTGGTTTTGTAATTCCCTCCACCATTATCACACTCCAGTAAGTGCCTGTCAGTGAATCATTTTCAGGCACATGCACTTCAAAGTCAATTGTTGCTTTTTCTCCGGCTCCAAGATTTAGCAATTCAGGGTTGTAATTGGTCCAATTGGCATTCGACCGTTCAAGCGTACCTCCCGGGTCGTGTCTGCTTTCTCCCGAATAAGAAAACCAGTAGTCCCGTATGTAAACCCTTACTCCCTTTTCAACATCGCCGGTATTTTGCACTTCAATTACCCCCCGGTAAGTTTCCCCGGGCTGAACCTGATTCTCGTGGGTTAACCCATTTAAAACAACTATAGTTGCATTGAGCATTGCAACGGGAGCAAATAAAAAGATAGCGATAAAAATAAACCTCTTAACGATATTTTCGTCCATTTTAAAGATTTTACGGGATTTTACCAATTAATAAATTACTGCTAAAATATTAATCTTTAGCATTAATACAACAATAATTCAATAACTAATTATGATCGGTTAGGGTATAGATCACATTAAAAGTGGTCGGTTCTGTACTTAATCCGGCATAAGTTGGAGAGTCCTGGTCGTATTCCAATTCATAGGTAAGTACATGGCCATTATTGACACCTTTACCGGTGTAGCAACTTCCAATACCGGAAATGATTTCGGCGGGTTTATCCGAAAGGAGGATTTCCCCGGCAGGATGCCCCAGTTTACCTTTACCAGAACCTTCTGCTTCTGAGGCTTTCACTTTTAAATGCATACCTTTGGGCATTTCCCCCTGCACAAATGCAACAATTTTCCGGCGATGGGTTGAATTATTAATAACAGATGAATAGTTCAACCAGATATGATTGTTTTGATTCTTATTATTGTGAAAATCAATCGCATTTCCGGCTTCGGTTGGCGAGGAAGCAGAAAAACTAATATCGGAAGCGTTCTCTGAAACCAATCCAAGAAGAGCAACTTCAGGCACCTCGATATTCAGCTTATGACTGGATACATTGTCTTGTGCCACCAAAACACCTGTATAACAAACCATTAAAAATAAGACCAATATGCGCTGCACGATTTTCATATCCAAATTTAAGCAATTGAACATATAATCGCAAAATATATTGTGCCTAAATCAGGGGTATAAAATTCTGATATCGTGCCTGCTAAAATGCTGATAGGTTCGTCAGAAAAACAGAAAACCCCTGCAGCCACGCATAATTAAAGCAAAAAAAAGGCTGCCCGGTGCGGACAGCCTTCACATTATAATAAATTCCAATTTTATTTCATATCAGTAATGGTATAAGTAACCGTTACATCAGAATCATACTGGTACAATTCATTATACTTTTCTTCTTCCATTTTCAGTGTGTAACTCAGGTTAACTCCATTTGATGAACCAACTCCTGTATAACAACTTCCAATTCCTGTTACAATATCAACTGCTTTTCCGCTAAGTACTTTTGCACTTTTTACAGCATCTCCTTTGTCACCTTTTCCTCCAGTCGGGTCTTTCGCCTCAACTGATAAACTTGTTCCTCCGGGAAGAGTGCCAGAAAGTTTGGCTGAAACTGAACGCGATTTGCCATTAGCTACAATTGACGAGTAGTTCAACCACAATGAATTGTCGGTTACACCTTCGAAGCTAACTCCTTCACCTGGAGTTGTGGGTGCTGTTGGA
>NZ_JBSQIC010000096.1:0-13655 GCF_055108615.1 Tangfeifania sp.
GGGCTTTGATATTTTCCGGCGTTACCTGTTGTTTATTGAATTGAATTGATATGACAAAAAAACAGAAAAGCCTGTAAATCAAACGACTTACAGGCTTTTAAATTTCTTTAAAATCCCCTTTCGTCGAGGTAGCAAACTCAATATGATTTTTTTTATCGCTAAAAAAACCGTTCCCTCTTTTTGACTTGGAATGAACGGTTCTTCTTTTTGGGAGTTGGAGATTCCATCTCCAACAGTTGTACTTGATAAAGTCCAACTCCTATGCATGCAACCTACTGCAAAAACGACAATGCTTTTTCGATGGCAGCCGGGATTCCCGACGGATCTTTTCCACCGGCAGTGGCATAAAACGGCTGGCCGCCACCACCACCTTTTATTTCTTTTCCTGCTTCGCGCACAATCTGACCGGCGTTCAGTCCTTTTTCATCGACGAGATTTTCCGAAATCATCACCGTTAAGTTAGGTTTGCCGTTAATTTCGGCACCCAGTACCAAAAAGAGGTTATCGATTTCGCCTTTAAACTGGAAAGCCAAATCTTTCAGCATACCCTCATTATCAATATCCACCTTTTCCGCAATAATATTTACCCCGTTTTCGAGCAGCACTTTGCTTTTCAGGTTGGCTTTCAGAATTTTTAACCGCTCACGGCCAAAAGCTTCAATCTTTTTCGAAAGCTCGGTATTTTCCTGAAGCAGGTTCATTACACTGCCCAGGATATCTTTCGAGCCTTTCACTGTCTCGCGAATACTGTCGAGCGTTTTTAGCTGGTCGTTCACATATTTTTCGGCGTGGTGGCCGGTAATCGCCTCAATGCGTCGCACTCCCGCGGCAACCGCACTTTCCGAAACTATTTTGAACAACCCGATTTGCCCGGTGGCTGCCACGTGGGTCCCGCCGCACAATTCCACCGAGTCGCCAAATTTAACCACACGCACCGCATCGCCGTATTTCTCACCGAACAGCATCATGGCGCCCATTTTTTTGGCATCTTCTATGGGCATTTCGCGGTTTTCTTCCTGCGGCGTGTTGGCGCGGATTTTTTCATTGACAATGGCTTCCACCTTCTCGATTTCCTCATCAGTTATTTTCTGAAAATGGGAGAAATCGAACCGCAGGTGGTCGGCATTTACGAGCGAACCTTTTTGTTCTACGTGCGTGCCCAGCACTTCGCGCAAAGCGGCGTGCAACAGGTGCGTGGCGGTGTGGTTGTTGGCTGTTTCCAAACGTTTTTCCGTGTTCACCACCGCCCTGAAATGACTTTCAGGATTCGAAGGCAATTCCTTGGCAAGATGCACAATCAGGTTGTTTTCTTTCTGTGTATCGAAAATGGTTACCTTTTCGCCATCCGACTCAATGTAGCCGGTGTCGCCCACCTGGCCGCCCGACTCGCCGTAAAACGGGGTCTGGTCGAATACCAGTTGATAAAACGATTTTTTCTTCTGGGTGACTTTCCGGTAGCGGGCAATCCGCACTTCGGCTTCAGTTGTATCGTAGCCCAAAAATATTGTTTGGTCGATTTTCCCGATTTCAACCCAGTCGCCGGTTTCCAGTTGGGCAGCGTTCCGCGAACGGCTTTTCTGCGCTTCCATCTCTTTCTG
This sequence comes from Tangfeifania sp., assembly GCF_055108615.1. Lineage (NCBI taxonomy): Bacteria > Pseudomonadati > Bacteroidota > Bacteroidia > Marinilabiliales > Prolixibacteraceae > Tangfeifania > Tangfeifania sp. Next base: position 1,599 of record NZ_JBSQIC010000096.1, read on the forward strand.
AAATCCCTCGGTATCGATTTCCAGTCCGTTTTCGCGGGCAATCAAACCGGTCAGGTCCACCGGAAATCCGAATGTATCATACAGCACAAAAACATCTTTCCCGGGAATTTGCGTCTCTTTTTCCTTTTTGGTTTTGGCGATGATATCATCTAACAGTTTTATCCCGGTTGAAAGCGTGCGCAGGAACGACTCCTCTTCTTCTTTAATCACCTTTTCAATCAGTTGCTGCTGGGCGCCCAGTTCTGGGAACGATTCGCCCATTGTTATTTTCAACATTTCAACCAGTTTGCAAATAAACGGTTCTTTGAAACCGAGGAACGTATAACCGTATCGCACCGCGCGCCGCAAAATCCGGCGAATCACGTAACCCGCTTTGTTGTTCGACGGTAATTGACCGTCGGCAATGGCAAAAGCTACTGCCCGCAGGTGGTCGGAAACCACACGCATGGCAATGTCGGTTTTTGGGTCTTCGCCATACTTTTTGCCGCTCAGTTTTTCAATCTCACCAATTATATTCTGAAAAATATCGGTATCGTAATTCGAAGTCACATCCTGCAGCACCATGCAGAGGCGCTCGAATCCCATTCCGGTGTCCACGTGTTTGCTTGGCAAATTAACCAAACTGCCGTCGGCTTTCCGGTTAAACTGGATAAATACCAGATTCCAGATTTCAATCACCAGCGGATGATCTTTATTTACCAGCACGTGGCCGGGAACTTTTGCAATTTCTGCTTCGCTGCGCAAATCCACATGAATTTCGGAACAGGGGCCGCACGGACCGGTGTCGCCCATTTCCCAGAAGTTATCTTTTTTATTGCCATCGAGGATGCGACCTTTCGGCAGGTGCTTTTCCCAGTAAGAAACGGCTTCCGAGTCACGCTCCAGGTTATCGTCGCTGCTGCCTTCAAAAACAGTGGCATACAAACGGTCGCCTGAAATTCCCATTCGTTTCACCAAAAATTCCCAGGCCCAGTCAATGGCTTCTTCTTTGAAATAATCGCCAAACGACCAGTTGCCCAGCATCTCGAACATGGTGTGATGATACGTATCGAGGCCCACTTCTTCCAAATCGTTGTGCTTGCCCGAAACACGCAGGCATTTCTGGGTATCGGCCACCCGCGGCCATTTCACCGGTTCATTGCCCAGAAACTGGTCTTTAAACTGGTTCATCCCGGCGTTGGTAAACATCAGTGTGGGATCGCCTTTTACCACCATTGGTGCCGATTGTACAATCTGATGCTCTTTTTCTTTAAAAAAATCGAGAAATGCCTTTCGTATCTCTTTTGAAGTTCGTTTCATCCTTTTCTTTCCTGTTATTTTGTTAATTTTCTTTAAAGCAAAGTAAACAAATTGTCTGTCTGAAAGTTATTTGTTTATTTTTGCACCGTGAAAATTAACGGGTTTTTAAAATTCTTGCAAAGTTAGAGGTTTTAATTAATTTTGCTTGTTACGGATAATTAAAATTAGCCGAGAGAATATGGCCAAAAAGAAATACAAATTTAATCCCAACACACTAAGCTACGAACGTGTGGGGATTTCAACGAAAGAGAAACTGGGAAAGATACTTACTTATCTCTCCAGCAGTCTCGCGCTGGCTATTATCATGGTGGTAATTTTTCTGAATTTTTACGAAACACCACGCTCCAAAGCGCTGAAAAGAGAAAACCAGCGGCTTTTAACACAGTACGAATTAATGTCGCGCGACATTGAACGTGTTGAGCAGGTGCTGGCCGAGCTGCAGCAGCGCGACGACAATATTTACCGGGTTATTTTTGAAGCAGAGCCCATTCCTTCATCGGTACGCAAAGCAGGTTTTGGGGGAAGCAACAAATACTCACACCTTGAAAGCCTGGACAATTCGGAGCTGATTATTGAAACAGCAAAAAAACTGGACATTGTTGCGAAAGAGGCTTACATCCAGTCGAAGTCGTATGACGAAGTGCTGGAACTGGCGCTAAGCAAAGAGAAGATGCTGGCCAGCATCCCGGCCATTATGCCCGTCTCCAACGAAGATTTAAAACGAACTGCCAGTGGTTGGGGCTACCGCATGCATCCTATTTACAAAGTACGGAAATTTCATTACGGAATGGATTTTACTTCTCCGGTAGGAACACCGGTATATGCCACGGGCGATGGGAAGGTAACCGAAGTAAAAGGGTCGAAACGCAGCCGTTCGGGATATGGACTGGTGGTTACAGTTGACCACGGCTATGGTTACGAAACTATTTACGCCCACCTGAATGGATTTAACGTAAGAGTTGGCCAGGAAGTCAAAAGGGGCGATGTTATAGGTTACGTAGGCAACACCGGCGGCTCCACCGCACCGCACCTGCACTACGAAGTGCACCGAAATGGCAGCGCCGTAAATCCGCACTACTACTACTTTAAAGACCTCACTCCGCAGGAGTATGAAAGAATGATTGCGATTTCGTCGAACATTGGCCAGACACTGGACTAAAGTACTGTACTATAGTAACTTAACCCAACTTGTTAAAAATGCCACCCAAAATCAAAAAAAATGCACAAATGGATAAAACGGAAGTGTGTAATTATTGTCTGCTTTGAATTTGTTAATTTCTTCCCAACTGTGTTCGCGCCCCGATTACAAGCAACTCAAAATCATTGCGGTTTTTGAATGCTTCGTAAACAGCTTCCTCGAGGTGAGGTAGTTCTTTCCGGCAGGGAGGGCACCAGGTGGCAAAAAAGTCGATCCAGACCACTTTCCCTTTCAATTCGGAGAACGATTTTGTTTCGCCGTTTTCAAGCGTAATGGTAAAATCCGGGGCTTTTTGGCCTTCTTTAACAAAAGTGAATTCGTCCTGTGCGTTGAGGTTGAAAGCAAATAAAAACAAAATGATTGTCAGTAGAGAAGATGATTTCATATTTCGGGTTCTTATCATATAGTCATGGCACCACTTTGAGTGGTGCCATGACTTCTATAAATTTTAAACTTGCCCCATTAAGAATTCGGTAACAGCAATTTCAATTCGTTTACTTATTTTTGAGGTATCTGATTTCATAAAATTGTCGCCGGTAATTTTTTCAAACAGCTCGATGTAGCGGTCAGAAACGGAATTGACAAACTCGTCGGTCATCTCCGGAATTTGCTGGCCTTCTTTTCCCTGGAAACCATTCTCGATGAGCCACTGACGAACGAACTCTTTTGACAGCTGTTTTTGGGGTTCGCCTTTGGCCAGGCGTTCTTCATAGCCATCAGCATAAAAATAGCGCGACGAGTCGGGTGTGTGGATTTCGTCGATGAGATAAATTTTGTCGTCATTTTTACCGAATTCGTATTTGGTATCCACCAGTATTAATCCTTTTTCGGCAGCCATTTTTGTCCCGCGTTCAAATAGTTTGCGGGTGTAATCCTCCAGCATTTCATACTCAGCTTTGTCAACCAGTCCCTGGGCAATAATTTCATCGCGCGAAATGTCTTCATCGTGACCTTCGTCAGCTTTGGTTGTGGGTGTAATTATCGGCTGGTCGAACTTTTGGTTTTCAACCATTCCGTCGGGCAGCGGTACTCCGCAAATCGACCGTTTACCGTCGCGGTACTCGCGCCAGGCATGGCCGGTAAGGTAGCCGCGGATAACCATTTCTACCTTGTAAGGTTGGCACATGTGGCCCACTGTAACATTCGGGTCGGGCGAATCAATTTTCCAGTTGGGAACAATATCAGCCGTGGCATCCAGGAATTTTTCGGCAATCTGGTTCAGCACCTGTCCTTTGAAAGGAATTCCTTTGGGCAGTACCACATCGAAGGCCGAAATGCGGTCGGTGGCTACCATTACAAGGATATCGTCATCTACGTTATACACGTCGCGCACTTTCCCGTGATACACACTTTTCTGGTGGGGAAAATGATAATCTGTTTTTGTTAATGCTTTGCTCATTGTTGTTTTATTTTAAATTGTTTTTAATTCTTCGATTTTCGCGTCGTAATTCATTTCTTTTAAGTATGAGATCCATTTTGAAAGGGTTACAATTTGCGGTGCATTTTTGTTTTTCATTTCTGTAAACAATTGTCTCAGGTTAGGATTGTTTCAATAAGGTTGGTATCAGCATAACATTCAGGAATGATTGAATAATTCACCTTCATTTCAGAAATGTTTCGTAATTGGTAAATAAATCGATGCCGTAACCGTAAATGTCATCTAAATCTTCCTTCGTCAGTTTGTTTGCCACTGTTTCAGGATTTTTATAATCAGGGTTGTTAGTAATTGTACAATTACCAATATTTGTTTTTAGTATGATTTGATTTTCAAAAATACCATCGGAAAAGATTTCATTTTGATTTTCAATTCGAATAAAAGAAGAAAATTTTTTGTTTGGATTCAATTCTAAATAGGGCAAACTAAACATCCCAAAAGCCTCCAGAATGTTCGATTTACCCACGTTGGGTTTACCAATAAAGAGATTAATTCGTGTTAATCCTTCTATATTTAAATTCCTTATCGATTTAAAGTTAGATATGCTAATATTGTCAATAAAATCCTCCATATTTCAAAGATAATCAACTTTTCGTTTTTGATTTTTATAAAAGTCATTATTCGTTAATTCGGGGAACTCTTTTCTCTTCTTTTTCTTCGGCATGTTTGTCGTACGCCTCCACAATGTCGCGCACCAGGCGGTGCCGAACGATGTCTTTTTTGTTGAATTCGACAACTGAAATCGATTCAATGTTCTTCAATATTTTCATGGCAAACACCAATCCTGAATTGCTGCGTCGCGGCAGGTCAATTTGGGTGATGTCGCCCGTGATGATAAACCTGGCATTCAACCCCATACGGGTAAGGAACATCTTTAGCTGGTTGACGGTGGTATTTTGTGCTTCGTCGAGAATAACAAACGCATTGCTCAGCGTGCGGCCGCGCATGAAAGCCAGCGGGGCAATCTGTATGACTCCGTCGCGCAGAAATTCTTCCAGTTTTCGCGGGGGAATCATATCCTGAAGTGCGTCATAAAGCGGCTGAAGATAAGGATCGATTTTCTCTTTCAAATCACCCGGCAAAAATCCGAGGTTTTCACCCGCTTCCACCGCCGGGCGACTCAGGATAATTTTTTTGATTTCACGGTTCTTCAGTGCCCGTACTGCCAGGGCAATTGCCGTATAAGTTTTTCCCGTTCCGGCCGGGCCGATGGCAAAAACCAGGTCGTTTTTCAGGCTTTCCTCCGTGAGTTTTCGCTGGTTGGGAGTACGCGCCCGTACCGGCTTTCCACTGTTCCCAAAAACAATGATGTCTTTTTCGGCGGCACTGCCTTCTTCCATCGACGAGATGCCGGTAGCCATGATCTGCAGGATAATTTCTTCGGTGAGCACATTAAACTGAGAATAATGATCGAGAAGGAGGGCAAACTTCTTTTCAAACAATTTAATTTCTTTTTCTTCTCCCTGTATGTAAAGTGCATTGCCACGAGCGGTAATTTTAATTTTTGGAAACAATGTTTTGATGAGGTTCATTTTTGCATTGTTAATCCCAAAAAATTCCAGCGGGTCAATCCCTTCCAAATAAATTTGTTTCTCCAAGCAATAATTTTTTAGTTATTCATTTCAAAATTACAAAATAAATTGATTTTAAAATGTGAACAACAAAACTCCATAAATCAGTTTGAAGTTTTACAGAATCGTTAATTTCGGAAGTTGAAACAAAATGAGATACAATGCAAAAGAAACTGGAAGCTTTCAAAGAGCTGCTCGAAATAATGGATGAACTGCGCGAGAAATGTCCCTGGGATAAAAAGCAAACGCTTGAGTCACTTCGAAAACTCACGATTGAAGAGACGTATGAACTGGCAGATGCGATACTGAAAAACGATTTGCAGGAGATAAAAAAAGAATTGGGCGATTTGATGCTGCACATTGTTTTCTATGCGAAAATCGGTTCCGAAAAAGGGGCTTTCCACATGGGTGATGTGCTGGAAGGAATCAACGAAAAGCTGGTTTATCGGCATCCGCATGTTTTTGGCGAGGTGGATGTGGACGGTTCGCCTAAAAAAGTGGAAGAAAACTGGGAGGCGCTGAAACTGAAAGAAAAAGGCGGCAACAAACGGGTTTTGGAAGGAGTGCCTGCTGCGATGCCTGCCCTGGTAAAAGCCAACCGTATTCAGGAAAAGGCCAGCGGTGTGGGTTTCGACTGGGAATACAAAGAGCAGGTTTGGGACAAAGTGAAAGAAGAAGTGGATGAACTGGCCCACGAAATTGAGCAGGTGGACAAAGATAAAATTGAAGCCGAGTTTGGCGACCTGTTTTTTGCAATGGTGAATGCCGCCCGTCTGTATGGCGTGGATCCCGAAGCAGCTCTTGAACGCACCAACCTGAAATTTATGAAACGGTTCAATTACCTTGAAAGCCAAACCCTGATGAAAGGAAAAGACCTGCACGAAATGAGCCTGGCTGAGATGGATAAATACTGGGAAGAGGCGAAGAAAGAAGAAGTCCCATCCCAGCCTTCCCCCAAAGGGAAGGAGTTCCAGACGCGCTAGTGTGCGTCTTTTGTGAATAATGTTGTAAGGGGGTATGTTATTTTGATAAGGTATTGTTAGTAAAATTGCTGTTTGTTATTTTTTCAATTTTATAGTCTTATGATATAGAAGCTAATCCATACTTTTAAAACTTCTTGACAGCCAAAAACCATGACTGAAACAAAAATTAATCCTAAAATTGAGTTTTTATTTACCCCTGTTGTAAACTATGCTATTCAGCAAAACAAAGTTTCATTAGCCAGAAAATTAAGTATTGAAAATCTGTCAGATAATGATCTTGCTGATGTTCAGGTTAAGATTGAATGCTAACCTGAGTTCGCAAATACCTGGGAACATCACATTGACGTGATACCGTCAAATCAGAGCTTAACAATCGAAGTGCACGATTTCAGACTTTTTTCACGTTTTCTATCGGAGCTTACAGAGAAAATAACAGGAGAAATCAGTCTAACCATTTCTGCCGGGGAAGATTTGATTTTTCAAAAGATTTATCCCGTAGATGTTTTAGCCTTTGGCCAATGGAATGGAATAAGGGTATTGCCTGAAATGGCTGCTGCTTTTGTAACTCCTAATCATCCTGAAATTTTAACCAACCAAATTAGTTTGCCCGCCGACGATTTGGTGAAAGAAACAGCCCGTTTGTTTGGCTATGCACGACTGGGCGGAAATGTGGAGCAGGCAATGAAAACAGGAATTGAACATGCATTTCAGAAAGGTATGATTGCTGAAAATAATGAACGAATTGTTTTAACCTAACTTTTAACAAAAATGAATCTTGTAGCTATTGATGTGGAAACAGCCAATGGCAAGCGCTGGAACATCTGCCAGATTGGTTTGGCCATTGTAGAAACTTTCAATATTCTATTTTTGATTTGTTAATAGGTTTATATAAATTTGTTTTTAAATCAAATTCCAGAAATGAAATCAATTGGCGGATATACGGAGTTGGAACGAATGCGAAGTTATTCTACAATATTTTCGTCAACCTCATTTTCAAAATTGTTAAAGGGAAATGGTCGAGAGTTTATTGATTCTAAAATCAAGCGTTTCGACGAGAACAAATTGCAAGCTGGAGAATTTATAACCTACATTGATTATATCCAATATGTGTACTCCGAATTAAGTAAAAAGTACCGGAATGAATATTACTATAAAAATTCATTCATTAATGACTTGCTTTTAAAAAAATATGGGGTTAAAGACACAATTGCAATTAATGAATTCAAGGTTGGAAATTCAATAGCCGATATTGTTTTGTTTAATGGTTCAAGCAAAGCCTTTGAGATTAAAACAGAGTTGGATAGTAATCGACGGTTGCAAGGTCAAATAGCCGACTACACTAAAATTTTTGACCAATGTTACATAATTACTGATGTAACATTAGCTGATAAATATTTAGACGAAAATGATTCACTCGGTGTGATAGCGCTAAATAAACTGCCCCGGACGGTTAGAATGACAGAAATCAGAAAAGCTAAAAAAAATGATAATATTGATCCTGATACTTTAATGCGTTGCATCAGGACATCAGAATATAAAAATATAGTTTCAAAATTTTATGGTGAACTGCCTGATATGAACAGTTTTAACATGTTCGAAATTTGTTCTCAATTAATGAAAAAAATTCCACCATTGCAATTACGGCAGTTATTTTTGAACGAAGTTAAAACCAGAAAATCAAACACATCTTCTTTGAAGCATTTTAAAAAGGAATTGAGACAGCTTGCTTTAGCGATGCAACTCGACGAAAGAAAATATCAAAAAATAATATCCAAACTTAATGAACCGATAAACCTTTAATCACTATGTATTGACAGAAAAGAAACAGCCTGTGTGATAAAAAAAGCTGGGAGCCGATATCGATACTTCCATCACCAAACGAACCAATTTTGTCGTTACAGGCTCTGCTCCCGGTCCTTCCAAAATGAAGAAAATTGAACAATTAATTGCACAAGGTTGCGATATTCGGTTGGTTTTTGAGGATGAGTTTTTGAGGATGTGTAGAAAGAAATAAATCTTCGACTTACAAGTCTTGTTAAATAATTAAATATAAGTGGTTTAATAGAAATATTCAAACAATAACGTTAAATGTCATTTCACAATTAATTTAAAAAAATGAGATTACATAGATTAAAAATCGAGGGATTTAGAAGACTTAAAAATGTTGAAATATTTCTAGGTGATGCAACATTTCTTATTGGTCAGAATAATTCTGGTAAAAGTTCAATCCTGAAAGCCATCGAAATTTTATTGTCAGTCAAAAAACAATTGGATAGTGCTGATTTTTACTCAATTGTTGATGAGGATACAGGTGAAACAAAGCCTGATACTACTAAAATAGTTATTGAAGGAGAATTTAGGAATTTACCAGAAGAGGCTAAGAATTGGAGAGGGTTTAAAGGTAGAATCTTCAATTATGAAACTGATAATGAAACTGGTTTGTCTGTAACATACAGAAAAACCTTCAATCTCGGTATTGATGTTATAATTGAATTTAAATCTAAAAGAAGAGAACTAAAAACCGAATTTGAAGATTGTAAGAAACCCCAGGATTACATCGATAAAGGAATAGATGTTGAAATCATACAAGAATTATTTCCAGATTTAGATAAAGCAATTGGGAAAAGTAAATCTGCACAAGAAAAACTTGATTCAATCGATGAAATATGGCAATTAGAGGATGAAGAAGAATGGTTCCAAAATCTAGGTGGAATACCTGGAAATGTCTTAAAAATGCTTCCTATATTTTTACTTATACCAGTAGATACAGCAATCAATGAAATTGAGGGAACGAGTAAAGGAGTATTGGGAAAAACTTTAAATGAACTTTTTGATACAGTAAGAGAAAGTTCTGATAATTTCAAATCAGCACAAGAGTATCTTGATATCCTGTTCAAAATCAAGGTACTGGAATGGTGAGGGCTGCTGTTTTTGGAATGCTTAGGTTTAGGCAGAAGTGGTTATCAAAAAGAGAGGATGAAAATGCACGATCATTAATAATTTGTTTTGAAGAGCCAGAGATTTATCTTCATCCTAGTGCTGCAAATCAAATGAGAGATGCCATCTACGATTTAAGCAGTTCTAATTCTCAAATAGTAGCTTCAACCCACTCACCTTACATAATTGATATTTCAAGAAAACCAAGGCAAGTTCTAAATCGACTACAAGAAGCCGGAAGCACAATAGCTAGTGAGTCATTTACTGTAACTGATACATTTAAAATCTTACAAGGTGAAGATAAAGATTATGTGAAAATGCTAATGAAAATTGATGATTACATAGCACGAGTTTTTTTTACAAAGAATATTGTAATTGTTGAAGGTGATACTGAGGATATTTTAATCAGAGAAACTTTGAGCAAGTTACCAAAGGAAGATTTTTTAAAATTAGTTTCCTCCTTTGAAGTTATTAAAGCACGAGGGAAAGCTGCCATAATTGGTTTGGTTAAATATTTAACAGCTATGGGATTAAAGCCAATAGTTGTACATGATAGAGATGGAGGTGTTAAAGGAGCTGAGAAGTTTAATGAGCCTATAGCTCAAGCAATAGGGGAAAATGGGAAAGTGGTAATGATGCATGAAAACGTTGAGGATGAAATTGGTTACACAGCGATTTCTGAAAAACCCTTTAAAGCATATTTAGAGACACAAAAATGGGGTGACGAATGGACTGACATACCAGAAAAGTGGAGAATTAAAATGAAAGAAATTTTCAATGAATATGTGCCGTAATTATCTTCTTCTATGTTATTTACTAATAAATTGTATGTTTTAAAAAAGTAAATAATTACTGAATTAAAAATTATGAAACTACTCCATACATCCGACTGGCACCTCGGCAAACGGCTCGATGATTTTTCGCGAATGGAAGAACAGCAGGCCGTTTTGCAGGAAATTTGTGAAATAGCGGAACGGGAACAGGTTGAGGCCGTACTGGTGGCGGGCGATTTGTTCGATACGTTTAATCCGCCTACCGAAGCGGTTGACTTGTTTTACAAAACTTTAAAACGTTTGGCTGCCGAGGGACAGCGTCCGGTAATTGCCATTGCAGGCAACCACGATTCGCCCGACCGCATCGAGGCACCCGATCCGCTGGCCCGTGAGTGCGGGATTATCTTTGCCGGTTATCCCAATTCGGTAATTGCCCCGTTTGAGCTGGATTCCAGCCTCAAAGTTTTGCAAAGCAACGAAGGTTTTCTGGAGTTGCAGCTTCCGGGAACAAGCATTCCGCTCCGAATTTTGCACACGTCTTATGCCAACGAATACCGGCTGAAAACTTTTCTCGGACAGGAAAACAGCGTAGAAGAATTGCGGACTGTCCTTCAGGAGAAATGGCAAAAACTGGCCGACCAATATTGCAACGAAACAGGGGTGAATATCTTGGTTTCACATTTGTTTATGGTGAAAAAAGGCGACGAACTGCCGGAAGAACCGGAGGATGAAAAGCCCATTTTGCATGTGGGCGGAGCTCAGGCAATTTTTACTGAAAATATTCCAAAGCAAATTCAATATACGGCACTGGGGCACCTGCACCGGATGCACCGGGTAGATACAGCACCCTGTCCGGTTTATTATGGCGGCAGCCCGCTGTCGTACAGTTTTGCCGAGGCCAATCAGAAAAAGTATGCATTAATCATTGAAGCGGAACCGGGCGAAACGGCGAAAGTGCGGGAGGTTGAACTGACCAAAGGAAAACGTTTGTTGAGGAAACGTACCGAAGGATTGGAAGAGGCAATGCAGTGGCTGACCGAAAATCAGGATGCGTTGGTTGAATTGACGCTGGTCACCGATACGTTTTTAACGGCAATAGAAAGAAGGAAACTGAATGCCGTTCACCCGGGGATTGTGGCCATCATACCGGAAGTAACCGATGCAGAAAACCTGGTGGGCAGCCAGCAAAAGCAAATCGACCTGAATCAAAGTATGGAAGCACTTTTCCGCGATTATTTCAAACACGAAAAGGGGCAGAACCCAAATGAGGATTTAATGAATTTGTTTAAGGAAATTCTGGCGGAAGAGGATTAACCACAGATAGCACAGATTGACACAGAGGAAAAGGATCAAATCTGTGCTCATCTGTGTAATCTGTGGTGAAAAATTAATAACGAAAAAATGGAAAAAATTAATCAGCTCACGTACGAAATAATTGGCGCTGCATATAAGGTACATTCAGAACTTGGCCCAGGTTTACTGGAATCAACCTATGAAATTTGCCTGGAATATGAACTCTTGAAAAGAGGTTTTAAAGTGGAACGTCAGAAACCATTGCCGGTTGTTTATGATGGTATTCATCTGGATGCAGGATACCGGATTGATTTACTTGTGGAGGATGCTGTAATTGTTGAATTAAAAGCTGTAGAAGAAGTGGCTCCAGTTCATAAGGCGCAACTCATGACGTATTTAAAATTATCAGAACATAAACTGGGATTGCTCATGAATTTCAACGTGACAGATATGAAAAAAGGAATTAAACGAATAATCATGTAAAAATAACCACAGATAGCTCAGATATACACAGAGAAAAAATAAATCTGTGTCCATCCGTGTAATCTGTGGTGGAAAAAAAATAAAA
>NZ_JBSQIC010000097.1:0-13447 GCF_055108615.1 Tangfeifania sp.
TGGAATTTATTTGTGATTTGTGATTTGCATATTGGAATTTCATTGTCATTTCGACCTTAGGGAGAAATCTGCTTTAAAAATTAGATTTCTCACCTTCGTACCTCAGGTTTGCCAATGACAGTTCAAAGTTGACATGACACTATTAAATTTCTGGCCAAAACTACATAAACGAAACAGGGCCGGAAATCCCTGAGTGTTGGGATTTTAATCAGATAAGATCTTCGGGATTGATATTTTCGGTGTCGATGAGGTTGTTGAGGATGGCGTAAACGGTTAATCCTGAGATGGATTTGATGCCGGTTTTGTCGGTGATGTTTTTCCGGTGCGATATTACAGTGTGGATGCTGATGAAGAGTTTTTCGGCAATTACCTTGTTGGAATGGCCGAGTGCCACCAGTTTCAGCACCTCTTTTTCGCGCACTGAGAGTTCTTCGCTTTCGTTGGTTTGTGTTTGTTTCCTGGTTTTATTCAGGCAGCGCGAAACCATTTTTTGCAGCTGGACGGCCCCTGTTTGGGTAGTGATATAAAACTTGCAAAAGGGGAGGGGTTCATCACGATCTTCTTTTTCATTAATGAAGTCAATCCACTTCACCTCGTTGTTTTTTTGCAGCAGCTTATAGTCATTGATTTTTGCGGCTGTAATATTCTCGCCGATAATAACAATTTCCCGACCTTTCAATTCGCAAAATGCTTTCAGCTCTTCTGTTTGTTCCAGCATAATAATTTCAGCATTGAAATAACTGCGCAAAATGGCGTTTATCCCTTTGCGGGTAATTTCCGAGGAGTGGATAATGAAGATCTTTCTGTTCATTTCAGCAGCTTGTTTTCAATTTCAATGGTTAAGGGCATTAAAATTTTATCCTCAATCCGCGCATGATCTTCCAAATCTTTTTCAAAAAGGGAGAGGGTAATTAAAAAGTCGTTGCAGATATTTTTGTCGTAATCGGGCGTAATGTATTTAATCAGAAGGTGTTTCAGGTCATTTAATTTTTCTTCCACATTCGAATGTTCTTTTTCAAAATTACGGATGGTGTATTCGCTGTCGGGTTTTTGTGTTTTTACGAGGTTGATTACATACGGAAAAACTTTTTCTTCTTCGTGATCGATGTGTTGCCTCAGCTCTTTTTTGTACTTTTTGTAGAAAACATCCACCATTTGCAGTCCTTTAAAGTCGGAGGGGCTGCTTGCAATCAGCCGGTTCAGCAAATCGTCGAGTTTGGGTATTGTGTACGAAAAGTAGTAGCTGTGTGTTTTTCGCAGGTAGCTGATTATTTCCAGCGGCGAAAAAGTAAGCAGTTCATTTCTCGGAAAATACTCCTCGTTGTGGTAGGTGTTCACAATGGCCAGGAAAAACCCGGTACTGATGTCGTGTTCATGGCAAATTTCTTCAACCGTTTTATCGCGAATTCCCAGTTTTATCCCAAACCGGTTCAGAACGGGTAACAGGTGATAATTGTGGTCGATGATGTGGTACAGTTTGTCGTTTTTCTTAAAAATTTCCATGCTGTTTTTAAATTTCATGTTTAGCAATAGGTGTCGCATAACTGTTGCAGGTCACTGTTCTCAATTTGGAATGTGGTGTGTCCTATGTTAAACTTTTCATTCAGTTCGTTTTGTAAATCGGTAATAAACCGGTCATTGTTTCCGTTGGTCATAACCAGGTGAGCGGTCAGTGCCACCTGCGTGGTGCTCATGGCCCAGATGTGCAGGTCGTGCAGGTTTTCAACGCCCTCTTTTTTCTCAATGAAGGACCGCACTTTTTCCACGTCAATATTTTTTGGGACCGCGTCCAGTGCAAGGTTCACCGAATCGGAGAACAGTCGCCAGGTTCCCCATAAAATCACGGCAATAATGATGAAACTCATCACGGGGTCAATCCAGAGTTTTCCGGTAAGCAGAATGAGCAGCCCGGCAACAACCACACCCAGCGAAACGCCAGCATCGGCAGCCATGTGTAAAAACGCACCGCGGATGTTCAGGTCGTTTTTTTGTCCTTTAATAAAAAGCAGTGCGGTAATTGTGTTGATAACAACGCCAATTCCGGCAACAATCATAATTTGTGTTCCGCCCACCGGCTGCGGGTTTTGCAGTTTCATTACGGCATCCCAGCCAATAGCAACTACTGCGCCAAAAAGCAAAAGGGCATTTAAAATGGAGACCAGGATGGTCGTTTTCCGCAATCCGTAAGTATATTTTCCGTTGGGTTTGAGCGAGGCCAGCCAGGCAGCGATCCAAGCCAAAGCCAGACCAAGCACATCACTGGCGTTGTGGCCTGCATCGGCCAGCAGTGCCGATGAGTTGGCAATGAGCCCGTAAATAATTTCAATGGCCACAAAAATTATATTCAATGCAATGCCAATGGCAAAAGCTTTGCCGTGGGTTACCTGATGTGTATGTCCGTGCGAATGTGCCATGTTACAATTTTACTTGCTGCAAAATAACAAAAATTTAAGCGCAAAAAGTCTTTTTCACTGTCACCTAACAAATGAACGGCAGCCGGGTTCGGTGTTTAGTTTTCTTCGTTATGTTGCATGGCTTCAAAAATTTTTCCGATTTTTACAGTTAAATCCAAAAACAGTAAATTGAAACCAGCAGCGAGAAAAAGAATAATTGTATCGGTTACCAACGATTTGGTCTCGGACAACCGCGCGCACAAAACCTGTTCTACGTTAGCTGAAACGGGATTTGACATGTTGCTTGTGGGTAGAAAATTACATCACAGTCCCAACCTCACTCCGCGAAGTTATTCCACCAAACGGTTTAAACTGCTGTTTAATAATGGTCCCTTGTTTTATGCCTGTTATAATTTCAGGTTGTTTTGGATGTTAATTTTCATGAAGTTCGATGTGCTGCTGGCCAACGACCTCGATTCGCTTTTGGCCAACTATCTGGCATCGAAGATTAAAAAGAAACCTTTGGTTTACGACAGCCACGAGTATTTCACCGAAGTTCCCGAGCTGGTGGACCGTCCGGCGGTAAAACGGGTTTGGGAATGGCTGGAAAAACAACTGGTTCCGAAAGTGAACGCGGCTTACACCGTGTGCGGTTCCATTGCCCGCATTTACACTGAAAAATATGGTGTTGATTTCCGGGTGGTGCGGAATGTTCCGGCTAAGCAAAACTTTAACCTTCCTAATAATAACATTTCAGAAAAACGGGAGAAAATAATTCTTTACCAGGGGGCTGTGAATATTGGCCGCGGACTGGAACAGGCCATTTTGTCCATGAAGTATTTGCAGGGTGCAAAACTGCTCATTGCCGGCGATGGCGACATAAAAACTGAGCTGCAGCAGTTGACCGAAAAGAAAGGATTGCAAAACAAGGTGCAGTTTTTGGGACACCTGCCCATTGACGGGCTGGCGCAACTTACCCCACAGGCCCATCTGGGGCTTTCAATCGAGGAGGATTTGGGGTTAAATTACCGCTACGCACTGCCCAATAAACTGTTCGATTACATCCAGGCGCGGGTGCCGGTGCTGGTAACCGATTTGCCCGAAATGGCTTCGCTGGTAAAAAACTACCGGATTGGCGAAATTACCAACTCGCTGGAACCGGAGGCGCTGGCAGAAAAAATGGAAGAAATGTTAGTAAATGAAGCTAAACAGGCCGAATGGAAACAAAACCTGGAAGCAGCCGCCCGTGAACTGACCTGGGAGAACGAAAAAGGCATTTTATTGAAAATATTTCAGTGTTTTTTATAATGCAGCCTTGCGTTCAGTTTTCCTTCACTAACCCCGGCATTAATGCCGGGGTTAGTGAAAAGTCAGCTATGATGGGGGCTTTAGCCCATGACCAAAATTCATTTTAATTTTTTCATCCGTTTGAATACTAAACAAAAGAAATAAACAGTTTCTTGTTAAGAAAATTGAATGTTTTTTAGCAGTCCATGAAAGCGATTATGTCTATTTTAGAAATTTGATTCAGGCTGATAAAATGCCGCGTTAACAGGCAGTCAGCAGGAGGAATCAAATGATTTTCAAAAAAATAAAGCATGAGAACTATACGAATTTTAGTAGTTATTCCACTTTTACTATTTTTTTCTTTCCCGGCATTTGCTCAGCAAACTGACTATTTTGAAGATATAAGCGAGCGGATTCAAATGGCGCGTGAACTGTACAGGCAGGAAAAATACAACTCTGCCTACCAGGAATTTGATAAAATCACCCGGCAGGTTGATCCCAAATCGGAAATCTATTCAGAAGCCCAATTCTACAAATCGGTGTCTGCTTTAAAATCAGGCTTAACGGCAGGCTACAAAATGGTTGACAGGTTCATTGAAAATTTTCCTGAAAGCCCTTATCTCAACCGCGCGTGGTTCAATCTGGGCAACTATCAGTTTGAGCGGAAGCAGTATGCCGCTGTTTTGCGAAGTTACGCCGAAGTGGATCAGGCTGAACTGGATGAATTTGAACGCGTTCAGTTCAAATATCAAAACGGTTACTCGCACCTGATGATGGATAACGAGGAGCAGGCCCTCGCGGAGTTTGAAGAAATTAAGGATGCCAACAATATTTACAGCCGGCCCGCCAGCTATTACTGGGCGCATATTATGTACCTGCGCGAAAATTACCAGTCGGCACTGGAGGGTTTTTCCAGGCTTAACGGCGATCCCACCTATTCGCGTGTTATTCCGCTTTACGTGAGCCATATTTACTACAAGCAGGAAAAATACCAGGAAGTAGTTGATTACACCGTTTCAATTTTAGATGACGTGGAGGAGGAGCACCGCACAGAATTGTCGAAAATTGTTGGCGACTCCTGGTTTCATTTACGCGAATACGAAAAAGCAATCCCTTATCTTGAAACCTATTACGAAACTTCCGGCCCGAAAACCCGGGAAGACAACTACATTCTGGGGTATTGCTACTACATAACAGGAAATTATGAAGGAGCCGTTCCGCTGCTCGAAAATGCCTCGAAAGGGAAGGATGAGATGGCCCAAAATGCTTACTACCACCTGGCCGATGCCTATATAAAAGTGGATGAAAAAGAGAAGGCCAGGGTCGCTTTTGAAGCGGCATCGGAACTCGATTTTAATGAGCGGATTAAAGAAGATGCCTTGTTCAGCTACGCCAAATTAACCTACGAGCTTTCTTATTCCCCTTTCAACGAAACCATTAAAGCTTTCGACCGCTATATTGAACTGTATCCCAATTCAGAAAGAAATTCGGAAGCCTACCGCTATTTAACCGAGGTTTATATGGTTACCCGAAATTACAAGGATGCCATCAGTTCAATTGAGAAAATCGAAAATAAAACACCTTCAATTTTGAGGGCCTACCAACGGGTAACTTTTTTCAGGGGGCTCGAGTTGTTCAATAATCTCGCTTACAATCAGGCCATCGATTACTTCGATATTTCGTTAAGCCACGGCAGCCACAGCCGGGAATTAAACGCCCGGGCACTGTACTGGAAAGCCGAAGCCTTATATCGCGTGGGTGATTACAACAGTTCAATTGCCACTTATTCTGAATTTTTACGAACACCCGGCGCTTTTTCTCTGCCCGAATTCAGGGATGCGGAATATAACCTGGGCTATGCCTGTTTTAAACTGGAAGATTACCAGTCGGCTGGCCAGCATTTCCGGAATTATATTAACGCGGCCAAAGATCAGCGCAGCGAAAAACTGGCTGATGCCTACAACAGGGTGGGGGATTATTATTTTTTGAATGAAGATTATGCAATGGCAAAGCAAAATTATCAGCATTCGCTTGACATGAATCTGTTTGAACCTGATTATGCCCTTTACCAGATTGCCTTTTGCCAGGGATTGCAGCATCAGTACCAGGCAAAAATTAATTCGCTGGAAAGGCTGCAGACAGGTTTCCCGGATTCAGAATATGCCGATGATGCCCTCTTTGAGCTGGGCCGTGCCAACGAAAGACTTGGCAATAATTCGGCAGCAACACAAAATTACCGCCGGATAATTAACAATTACCCTGAAAGTAATTTTTACCGGAAAGCGCTTTTGCAACTGGGCTTAATTAATTATAACAGCGGCAATTTCAGCCAGGCGCTGACCCATTTTAAAAATGTTGTGGAAAATTTCAGGGGGTCGTCCGAAGCCCAAACGGCTTTGATGGGAATTAAGAACTGTTACGTTGAAATGAATAGTGTTGATGAATATTTTGCTTATACCAACCAGCTGGGCGGTGGGGTAAATGTAACCACATCGGAGCAGGATTCAATGACCTACATGGCAGCCGAGCGGCTCTACATGTCGCAAAACGACCAGGCCGCCTCGCAGCTTTCAAATTACCTGCGGCAGTTTCCCAATGGCAGTTTTGCCACAAATGCCCATTTCTATCTGGCTGAACTGCTTTATAAAGAGGGTAAATTTTCGGAGGCCAACGAACATTACACGTATGTGGCACAGCAGCCCAATAATATTTTCAGCGAACAGGCGCTTTCACGTGCATCGGAATTAACATTCAATGCCAATAATTATGAACAGGCCCTTGAGTTGTTCAATAAACTCGAAAGAGTTGCCGGCAGCAAATGGAACAACCTGAAAGCCTATACCGGCCAGATGAGGTGTAATTTTGAACTGGAAAATTACCAGGCAGCTATCAGTGCAGCACAAAAAGTAAAAAACTCGGATGTGGTTAATGAAGCCTGGATGCGCGAAGCCAATTTTATTTTAGGAAAATCCCATTACCTCAGCGGAAACCAGCAGGCTGCCATTGAGCCACTGAAAGCTGTGGCAACCGACACCAAGTTGGAGCAAGGCGCAGAGGCGAAGTTTTTGATTTCGGAAATTTATTACAACAGCAATCAGAAACAGCAGGCAGAAGAGGAAATTATGGATTTTATTGCCAAAGGAACTCCGTTTCAGTTCTGGCTCGGGAAATCATTTTTGCTCCTTGCTGATATTTACCTCGACCGCGGTGATGATTTTCAGGCAAAACATACCCTGCGCAGTGTAGTTGAAAACTACGGTGCTGACAACGACGGGGTGAAAGAACGGGCCGCACAAAAACTGGCTGCCATTGAAGCCCAGGAGCAGAAAGAGGAGCAAAATGCCCGCGACAGTTCTTTCCAGTTAGAAATAAACGACAATTAAAAAAACAATGAATATGTTCAGAAATAAGTTAAAATACATATTGTTTTCATTTTTTGTAACTGCTGCAACTTTTGCTTTTGCTCAACAGGATACCACGCTGACTCAGGAAGTTGAAGTAGTGAAAGATTACACCCCTACCATTTCAGATGCCAATAAAATAAGCGACATGCCAAGGATTGAAGATGAGAATCAGGAAAAGCCCAGCTTCACTTACAGTATTTTTTCGCAGCCCATTTTCAATACTTTTTCGGTGAATACATTAAAGGCAGCAACGTTCAGTTCTGAGCCTGATGAACCTGAAGGACTGGGACTGGTTAAGGCCGGCGTGGGAAATTATAACCGCCCTTACGCGGAGGTGTTTTTTAACAGTAAAAATGGCAGGAACACGCTTTTCGGTTTACATGGCAGGCACCTTTCGTCGCACGGAAAAATTAAGCTTGAAGGCGATGACCGCGTGAAAGCGCCATATTCGGAAAACGAAGCCGAGATGTTTATCAAACACCTCTACCGTAATGCAATACTGTCAGTTAACCTTAAATTCGATCATGAGGGTTTCGATTACTATGGTTATCCCAACGAGCCAGTTCCGGATTTTCTGTTTGAAGATGATCACGGAATAAACTATTTTGGTTCGAGGCAAACATTTTCCAAGGGAACCTTTAATATCAACCTCGACAACAGCATGGCCCGCAACCGCGAATTTGCTTTTGATTTCGATTTTCTGTATCACTATTTCGGAACAAAAACCGGCCAGCGCGAGCATTATGGAAATTTTACAGCTGATGTCAGAAAGCCATTTGATTCAGGCGAAGGATTATTGAAAGCCGGTGCCACATTTGTGCAGGCAACCGATATTTTTAACCGCACCTTAATGGAATATGGCAAAGACCGGCAAACATGGCTTACCGCCCAGCCGGCCTACCGAATTGGAGGTGATGTGGCTAACCTGAAAGTGGGATTTAAAAGCTGGTTTGTTCTTGACGACGACACGGATGCAGTGGCTAAAATTGCTCCGGATGTGAGAGTTAATTTCGCACCGGTGAAAGAGATTATCAACATTTTTGCCGGTGTCGATGGAAATTACATAAATAACCACTACTCAAAAATTGCCTACGAAAATCCGTTTGTGGATCCGGAACACGATGTGAAAAATAGTTTTGAGAAATTTCATTTTTATGGCGGTTTCGATGGGAAATTTGCCACAAAAACCAATTTTAAAATTGCCGTTGATTATTCAATGATAAAGGATCAGCCGCTCTACTACCTTTTTAAATATGTTTATCCTGAACAGGGAACCGTTCCGGCACCATCAATAACCGATAATGATTTTGATGTATTATACGATGACCTCGACCTGCTGAAGTTTAACGTGGAGATTTTCCATGCTGCATTTGAAAAAATGAACCTGCTGATTTCGGGTAATTACTATGTGTACAAAATGAAAAACCAGGACGAAGCCTGGAATATGCCACAATGGGATGGAAAAATATCAGCCGGTTACCAGGTTTCAAAACAGCTATATGTTACTGCCGATCTGTTTTTAACCGGCCAGCGAAAAGCCCTCATTCTTGAACACGACGGTTTTGATCCGCGTCCGGTTTTATCTGCCGAACTTTTAGTGAATCCTGATGTGCGGCAACATTCGTATAATTTGCCCATGGTTTTCGACCTGAATTTTAATGCCAATTACAAGATTACCGAGCGATTTTCGGTATTCGCGCAACTCAATAATTTTGGTTTTCAAAAATACCAGCGCTGGCTGGGCTATCCGGTACAAAGTTTTAATGTACTCGCCGGGCTGAGTTACGCATTTTAGCCGATGTTAAGTTTGTGAATTTTCAACAGTAAAATTCACTTTTCATGTGCAGGCTGTAATACTTCTTTTTGTGCTCATTTTCAGGTTGATAACTTGTTGAAAAATAGTAGTTTTAATCAACGATTAAACCCTGTTTCTTCGGTTATTTTTGTTATATTTGCGAGATGATTTTCCTGACTTCTTAATGTGTTGAGAAAGGGCTGAAAATCAATGTTTTGAAGTGAGTGATAACCAGTGTATTATCATTCATTTTTTTAAAATAGTTTATTAAATTAAAAAATATAGAATGACTGATATAAAAAAGGAAATTATCCCCCTTAAAGAGAGTAAAATTTATTCAGCCGAAAGTATTCAGATACTCGAAGGGCTCGAAGCTGTAAGAAAACGTCCGTCGATGTACATTGGCGACACTAATGAAAAAGGGCTTCACCATTTGGTTTACGAGGTAGTTGATAACTCTATTGATGAGGCGATGGGAGGCTACTGCAACAATATTGAAGTTATAATCCATGAAGATAATTCCATTACGGTACGTGACGATGGTCGTGGAATACCAACAGAGAAACATTCGAAAGATAATAAATCGGCCCTTGAAATCGTAATGACGGTTTTGCACGCCGGCGGTAAGTTTGATAAGGACTCCTACAAAGTATCAGGCGGTTTGCACGGTGTTGGTGTTTCCTGTGTAAATGCCCTCTCATCCTATTTAAAAGCCGAAATTCACCGCGACGGAAAAGTCTGGACGCAGGAATATTCAATTGGAAAACCTAAAGGTGAGGTTCAGGTAATAGGTGAGTCGGACATTACCGGTACCATAATTACTTTTAAACCCGACGAATCCATTTTTCAAACCACCAATTTTAAATATGAGATACTGGAAGCCCGTATGCGTGAGCTATCCTTTTTGAATGCCGGCATCCGTATGGTCCTGAAAGATGAACGCCAAAAAAATGAAGAAGGAGAAATAAGAGTTGATGAATATTATTCTGATGCCGGATTAAAGGAATTTGTGGAGTACCTCGATGACACCAGGGTGAAATTAACGCCTGACGTTATTCATATTATTACTGAAAAAAACAATGTTCCGGTGGAGATTGCCATGCAATACAACAACACTTTCTCGGAAAACATTCATTCATACGTTAACAATATCAATACCATTGAAGGTGGTACACATTTAACCGGTTTTCGCAGGGGTTTGACCAGGACATTGAAGAATTACGCCGAACAATCGGGGATGCTTTCCAAGCTTAAATTTGATATCAGCGGCGATGATTTTCGTGAGGGGTTAACTACCGTAATTTCGGTAAAAGTTGCAGAACCCCAGTTTGAAGGACAAACCAAAACGAAATTGGGTAATTCAGAAGTAAGCCTTGCTGTTGACCAGGCAGTTAGCGAAGCCTTGTCGCTTTATCTGGAAGAAAATCCGAAATCTGCCAAAATTATCGTGAACAAAGTTGTTTTGGCTGCACAGGCTCGCCATGCCGCCCGCAAAGCCCGCGAAATGGTGCAGCGTAAAAGCGCCCTTTCGGGTGGCGGTTTGCCCGGTAAGTTGAGCGACTGCTCTGAGAAAGATCCTACCCAGAGTGAAGTCTTCCTGGTTGAGGGTGACTCTGCCGGTGGTACTGCAAAACAAGGACGTGACAGAAAGTTTCAGGCCATTCTTCCACTGCGCGGAAAAATCCTGAATGTGGAAAAAGCAATGCAGCATAAAATTTTCGAAAACGACGAGATCAAAAATATATTTACTGCACTGGGCGTAACAATTGGTACCGAAGATGATGCAAAAGAGCTTAACCTCGATAAATTACGGTACCACAAAGTTATTATCATGACCGATGCCGATGTGGATGGAAGCCACATTGCAACGCTGATTATGACATTCTTTTTCAGGTATATGCAGGAACTTATCAAGCGCGGATATTTATATATTGCCACCCCTCCGTTATATCTTCTGAGAAAAGGAAAAAAAGAAACATATGCATGGACCGAACAGCAACGACGCCAGGTGATTGAAGAATGGGCCGGCGGTGTTGAAAGTGCTATCCATCAGCAACGGTACAAAGGTTTGGGTGAAATGAATTCTGAACAACTATGGGAAACAACCATGAATCCTGAGAACCGGACCTTGCAGCAGGTAACAATTGATAATGCTGCTGAAGCTGACCATATTTTTTCAATGCTCATGGGCGACGATGTTCCGCCACGCCGTAAGTTTATTGAAGACCATGCAACATACGCCAATATTGATGCATAATTTGTAATGCAGGATCCCACTTAAAATATTTCGGAATCATTTATGAACATTTGCGTATTTTCTTCGTCGAGCAATGCCATTAATCCTGTCTATTTTAAAGAAGCCAGTTTTTTAGGGAAACTGATTGGCGAAAACGGTCATACCCTGATAAACGGTGGAGCAAATGTGGGGTTGATGGAGGCTGTAACTGTTGCAGCCTCGGAGGCCGGAGCAAGAACAATTGGAATTTTACCGGAACGATTGGTTGAACGATCGCTGGCTTCAAACAATGCACACCAGGTTATTACAACCAAAAATATGCAGGAAAGAAAAGCCAAAATGCGTGAACTTTCTGATGCATTTATTGCACTGCCCGGCGGGTTTGGGACACTTGAAGAGATACTTGAAGTGTTAACATTACGGCAATTATCTTATCATTCAAAACCCATTGTTTTCATTAACACCAACAATTTTTTTAAATACCTTTTCAAACAGTTTGAAGTCTCTTTCTCCGAATTGTTTGCAAAAGAGGTGTACCGGAAGTTATACTATTCAGCACAAAATGCTGAAGAAGCATTAAATTATATTTTAGAATATAAACCGGAAGAACTCGATTCGAAATGGTTTGTAGTACCTGGGGAAGGCACAAAATAACATAACTGACAAAATTTCATTTTCGTTGAAATTTTTTTTGTCATTTTTTGACATTTACTTGTTTTGTTTGTTAAATAATGCAAAATGAACCTTTTGGGGTTGAGTAAAAAATAACACTGGCAGCATATTTGCGTTCACATATACACAAAATTTTTAAAAATTAAAACCATGAAGAATACAAGAAAATATGCTTTAACTTTTTTGTTGGTAGTGGCAAGTGCCTTTTTGGCTGTTTGGTTATACAGCTCTTTTTTTTCCAAAAGCGAAGTTGTTACAATTAAAGAAGAACAGCCGGTTAGGTTTGCTGCCTATTCGGATGGGGATGCATCGCTTCCCGATCTGACTTATGCTGCCGAAAAATCGGTTCACTCTGTTGTGCACATTGCCACTCAATCCGTTCGTGGTGGCGGATGGTCAACCGGAAATCCTTTTTTTGATGAATTTTTCGGGTTTCGCCAGCAGGAACCACAAATTGCCAGGGGATTCGGATCGGGAGTTATCATTTCAGACGATGGATATATTGTTACCAACAACCACGTAATTGAAAGGGCTCAAAAAATTAAAGTGATTCTTAACGATAAACGTGAATTTGAAGCCCGTCTGATTGGTACCGACCCATCAACCGATATTGCTTTGTTAAAGATTGAATCAGAAGATTTGCCGTTTCTTACTTATGGCAATTCAGACGATTTGAAAATTGGTGAGTGGGTATTGGCGGTTGGTAATCCTTTTAATTTAACATCAACTGTAACGGCAGGAATTATAAGTGCCCGCGCACGTAACCTTGGAATTAATGCTGAAGAATTATCAATCGAATCATTTATCCAGACCGATGCAGCTGTGAATCCCGGCAACAGTGGCGGAGCTTTGGTAAACCAGCAGGGAAACCTTGTAGGTATAAATACTGCCATTGCCTCGCGCACCGGTTCTTATACAGGCTATTCATTTGCAGTGCCGGTTTCAATTGTGAAAAAAGTTGTGGAGGATTTAGTTGAGTTTGGCGAAGTTCAGCGCGCCCTGCTGGGAGTGAAAATTGGAGATGTTACAGCAGCTGTTGCTGAAAAATATAACCTCGACAAAGTGGAAGGTGTTTTTGTTGGCGAAGTTACGGAAAACGGTGCTGCCCGCGATGCCGGTATAAAGTCAGGCGATGTAATTATCAGTGTGGCAGGCGAACGGGTAAATTCTTCTGCCGAACTGCAGGAAAAAATCAGCCTCTACCGTCCGGGCGACGATGTTAAGATTGGTGTTAAAAGAAATGGCGACAGGAAACAATTTACGGTTACCTTACGTAATAAACACGGTGACACTCAAATTGTGCGCGAAAATATAACTGTTCTCGGTGCCCGGTTTGATGAAGTCAGCACAAGAGAGAAAAGAAATCTTGACATTGAGAATGGCATCAAAATTATAAAACTGGAAGATGGAAAATTAAAAGATGCCGGATTAGAAGAAAATTTTATAATAGAAGAAATCAATAGTACTTTTTGTGAAATGGCAGGAAAAAAAGATTATGAAATTGTAAATAGAAAATTTTCCGAAGTATTTCCAAAATCTAAGACTTCTTTATTTGATTGGATAAAAATATTCAATGAAGTAGCTTTTACGCAAAAAGACAAGACTATAGAGCAGTATTTTGAAATTTTTGAAAAATATTTGAAAGTTCAAGTTATTAGTA
>NZ_JBSQIC010000098.1:0-13272 GCF_055108615.1 Tangfeifania sp.
TGGCTTCGCAGGGATACATCGCTTTTACCATGGACAACCGCGGAACCAGTAATCGCGGAAGGGACTTTGAAACGGCCGTTCACCGCCAGCTGGGTATTTTGGAAACCGAAGATCAGATGCAGGGAATTGAATACCTTAAATCGTTGCCTTATGTGGATGCTGAACGCATTGGCGTACACGGCTGGAGCTATGGCGGATTTATGACACTGAACCTGATGCTGCGCCACCCCGAAGTATTTAAGGTGGGTGTGGCCGGCGGACCTGTGGTTGACTGGAGCCTGTACGAAGTAATGTATGGCGAACGCTACATGGACCGTCCGGACGAAAATCCCGATGGGTATGAAGAATCAAATATGGTTAACCACGTGGCCAACCTGGAAGGAAAACTGATGCTTATTCACGGTGTGCAGGACGATGTGGTGGTGATGCAACACAGCATGAAATTCCTGCGCGAATGTGTGAAACAAAACAAGCAGGTTGATTTTTTTGTGTATCCCACTCATCCGCACAATGTACGCGGAAAAGACCGGATTCATCTCATGCGAAAAGTGAGCGATTATTTCATCGATAATTTATAGTGCAACGCCGCAATTTGATTTCAAAACGAAAATATAACAGCATTTTTCACCCTCTTCTCGTAGTCCTGTTTTTCGGAATTCATCTACAGGGCTGGTCGCAACCGGGGTTGGATACTTTGGCGTGGCAGGAACGTTTTACAATGTTTTTGCAGGAAGATGAAACGGATGAATTTCTCACGGATGAAATTTACCCGGGAAGTTTTTCATTCAAACCTTCCCAGAATCCGGCTGCGGATTACAAAGAAATGGACCCGGGATTGTTCCGTGAGCCTTCGTCAAAATTGGCGGAGTATTATTCTTTCCTGGAAAATTTGAATCCCGAAGAAAAGCAAAAACTGATTCGCACATTTTCGTTTTTTAAAGACGATTTTCAGTCGATTCTTGAAAAGGAAGGATTGCCTGCTGAACTGAAGTACCTTCCGTCAACGCTTTCGGCCATGAATTTTTTGGCGGTTGGAGATATGCACCGGGCTGGAATTTGGCAGCTTACTCATTTACAAGCGGTGCTAAACGGGGCACAAATCAACAAACTTGTGGATGAACGGTTTCATCCGTTAAAATCAACCCCGTTTGCTGTGAACCAGCTAAAACACGATTTTGAAATCTACAACGACTACAACCTTGCAGTTGCAGCATTAATTTGCGGAAATACTGTGGTGAAAAATGCAATGGCCCAAGCCGGAGAAAATGGAGGATGGAACGAAATCAGTGATTATCTTTCTGAATATTTTCAGCAAACATTGGCTGCTTTCCAGGCGATGACCGTCTTTTTAAACACCAATAAATTTATTCGGAATGAGGGAATATTTTTTGAAAAACCGGATACTATTTTTCTGGATAAACAAATTCATTTCGAGCAGCTTGCAGAAATAAGTGGTCTTACAATCACAGATTTGAAATTCCTGAATCCGCAGTTTAAACATTCCATCATTCCGGCTGGCGTAAACACTTTTGAAGTGGCGCTCCCCGCCCGCACAAAAAATGAATTCCTCGCAATGCAGGATTCCATTTTTGAGATCGAAGATTCGACACTTTTTCAGCTTGCAGAACAACGCATTGAATACCCGCCGGAGCCTACCCGCAGTTTTATCGGGCAGGCAGCAAAAGACATTGAAATTGACGGGAAAACCCGGATTGAATATATGCTTCAAACGGGTGATGTTTTGGGAATTATAGCCGAAAAGTTCGATGTTTCGGTTTCGGATTTGAAATACTGGAATAACATTTACAACGAGCGACGGATTCAGGCCGGGCAGAAAATTTCCGTTTTTGTACCGGATGAAAAGGCAGCGTTTTATGTTGAAATGGCGGCTCCGACAGGAGGAAAAGAAAAAACGGGGGTTGATTATTCAAAAATTCCGGCTGACCGCAAAAAAGTGGAACATGTGGTGCAAAATGGTGAATCGCCATTTGTGATTGCAAAAAAATACGACGGGGTAACTCCCGAAGCTATTTTGCAGTGGAACCACATCGACAATGCGCGAAAAATTCAGATTGGACAAAAACTAATTTTATACATTCCAAAATGAAACCGGCAAAAATATTATTGTTTATGCTGGGCGTTTTCGTCCTTTTGGCTGCTGCAATGTGGTTCACCCCGCAAGATGGCGTAAAGATGGGGAAATTCACTTTTCACATGCCCACATTTAAAGAGATGCTGCTGGACGAAGATGTGGAATATGCCGATGTTTCGGCGATTATAAACAATCAGTTTAACATCGATTCGGCCGCCTCAATTTCTGTTGATACGCTTCACGGCGACACCATAAAAGAAGTTATTCCCAAAGCCAGTTACGACTCGCTGGTGAGCAAAATTCATAAACTGGAACTCATCCAAACCGGCCGACAAAACCTGTATCGTTTTTTTGAGCGGCTGGAAAACGACTCGTTAACGCGGATTATGCATTACGGCGACAGCCAGATTGAAGGTGACCGGATGACAGCTTTTATTCGTAACAAACTACAATTGAAATTTGGCGGAACCGGTCTGGGACTGCGTCCTGCTTTGCAACCTTACGATTTTGTGTTCAGCGCCCGACAGGAGAATTCTGATAACTGGCAACGTTATCCGTTGTACGGGAAAATCGATTCGTTGGTTGACCACAGAAAATACGGGGCGATGGCTGCTTTTTCAAGATTTGCGCCGTTAACTTACGATTCAATTCCATTCAGACCTACTACTGATTACAGAGCCGAATTAAATATTGCTGCAACTAATTTTTCATTTGAACTGACCCGGCGGTATGAGTATTTCAGGATGTTTTACGGAAATGCAAAAGAACCGGTGCAAATCCGGCTGGGAGCAAATGGTACAATTGTGTTGCGCGATTCCCTGAAAGCAAATCTTGATTACGGAGTGATTGAATGCGATTTGCCGGATACAACCGATAATATTTCACTGTTGTTTGAAGGATTTGACAGTCCTGATATTTATGGAATTGAGCTGGCTTCCCGGTCTGGCATTATTATCGACAACATTGCACTGCGCGGTAGCTCGGGACTCTTTTTTACACTGAACGATTTCGAGCACAGCCTGAAAATGTATGATGATTTAAAACCGGCGCTGTTTTTTCTGCAGTTTGGCGGCAATATGGTTCCATACCTCAGCGAGGGTGGACCCAAAAGAGTTAAAAACTATATGCGGGGATTCAGGGCGCAAATCCGGAGATTAAAACGAACCTGTCCCGATGCGGCAATTATAATTATCGGCCCAGGCGACATGTCAACTAAACAAAAAGACCGGTTTGTAACCTATAAAAATTTGCCGGCGTTGGTTGAAGCCATGAAAGATGTTGCAATGGCAACCGGATGTGGCTACTGGAACATGTACGAAGCAATGGGTGGAAAAAACAGTATGCCGTCGTGGGTAAATGCCGACCCTGAACTGGCGCGGCCGGACTATGTGCATTTTTCAACACGTGGCGCCCGGCTGATTGCCAATATGTTTTACAATGCACTCATTTTTGAGTACAACAACTATTTGCAGGGGAAAAATGAAAATTAAACTTTGTTACATACTGCTGATTTTATTTACGTTTCAGGCCGGGGCGCAGGAAAACTCCTGGTTGTACCGGGTGAACCGCTATGATTTTATCCGCTACGATTTAAATGAACTCCATCATTTTGGAAACGACCCGTATTCTGAACAATTTTACAGCAAGCTGGAAAAGCTTCTAATAACCGGCGAAGGAAAAATCAACATCGTTCAGATTGGCGGTTCGCATATCCAGGCGGGCACTTTTTCGGGGCAAATCAGGAACCGTCTCCAACAAATGAACGGCAATTTAAATGCCGGCTGGGGATTTATGTTTCCGTACCGGATGGCACGAACCAATTCTCCGTTTGGCTATTACATCCGGTATTCTGGCAACTGGAAAAGCAGCCGGAATGTGCAGAACCATCAAATTTGCGACCTGGGTGTGGGAGGAATTGCTGCTATTACCCATTCCGAAAAAGCTGAATTAACTGTTCTTCTTGAAAAAGAAAATCAGCTCGATTACCGCTTCAATGAAGTGCGGCTGTTTTACGAGGGAGAAAATTACTCCATCGATATTGATAGCTCATTACTTAGGCATTCAGAAGTAAATGACGGTTTCATCGATTTTGAACTAAAAAAACGGGTAGATAGCCTGACTATTGCTATTCAAAAAAAGAAAGGAACCGATGGAGAATTTATTTTGTATGGATTAATAACCGGGTCGGCTCCAAATGGAATTGTTTACCACAGCATTGGAGTGAATGGTGCCGATGTTCCGGCATTTTTGGAATGTAAACTGTTAGAAAAACAACTGGAGCAACTCAAGCCCGATTTAGTGATTTTAGGATTGGGAATCAACGATGCCTACGGACGCCGCTTTTCTCAGAACCGATTTGAAGAAAATTATACCGGGCTAATTCAACGCATCAGAAAAGCTGCTCCCGAAACTTCCATAATTTTTACAACAAACAACGACAGTTATCTTTATCGCCGCTACGTAAACCGGAACGGCGAAAAAGTGAAGGAGAGTATGTTCCAGCTGGCAGAAGAATTAGATGCAGGCGTTTGGGATATGTACTCGGTGATGGGCGGACTGAATTCCATTGTATTGTGGGAGCGCAAACGACTGGCGCAGCGCGATAAAGTGCATTTTACACGCGAAGGTTACCTGTTGCTGGGCGATCTGTTTTTTAATGCGCTCGCCAGAGATTTTGAAGAATATTTACAAACAAAAAACGAACTGACGCAACTTAAAAAGTAAATTGGAGTTTTTCCAGCAAATAGAATGGAGCGGGTTTCTGCGCAGTATTTTCCTGTACGACAAGGAATCGCCGCTGATTTTTACCCGTTTCTTTTTTTGGGGATTTTTTGCCGTGGTGCTGGCCGGCTACTCGTTTGTTTACAACAACCGTAACCGGAGTCTGCGTGCCGGCTACCTGTTTGCAGCCAGCCTCTTTTTTTATTACAAGTCCAGCGGTTTTTTCTTTTTTATTCTGATCTTCTCCACGCTGGTTGACTATTTTATCGGGAAAAGCATTCATAATTCGAAAAGTACGATGACCCGAAAGTTGCTGGTGACGTTGAGTGTGGTGGTAAATTTGTCGCTGCTGGGGTATTTCAAATATGCTTATTTTTTTACTGAGAGTTTGAATACGTTGTTAGGTGCAAATTTCGAGGTGGTGAATTACCTGGCGCTTTGGGCAAATCAGGCTACCGGAACTCATTTCGAAGTCAACCAGATTTTATTGCCGGTGGGAATTTCTTTTTTCACGTTTCAAACCATTAGCTATTCGGTGGATGTGTACAGGGGGGATACTCAGCCGGTTAAAAATTTAATTGATTTTGGGTTTTATGTCTCCTTTTTTCCGCAATTGGTGGCTGGCCCCATTGTGCGGGCATCGGGTTTTGTAAAACAGATTTACGAAGATTACCGGGTTTCGAAAACCGAATTTGGCTGGGCGGTATATATCATACTGAAAGGGCTGGTAAAGAAAATTTTTATCGGCGATTACATTGCCGTAAATTTTGTCGATCGGGTTTTCTCCGATCCCATTTCTTATTCCGGATTTGAAAACCTCATGGCTCTTTTTGGCTATTCGCTACAGGTTTACGTCGATTTTTCGGGCTACACCGACATCGCCATTGGCGTGGCATTGCTGATGGGATTCCGGCTGCCGCAAAACTTTAACTCGCCCTACAAAGCCAAAAATGTAGGAGAGTTCTGGAAACGCTGGCACATTTCGTTATCGTCGTGGCTGAGAGATTATTTGTACATCCCCATTGGTGGAAACCGCAATGGCTCGACTTTTAGTTATCTCAGCCTGGGAATTATTTTGGCTATCGTGGTTTTGCTGGCCGGCAAACTGATTCTGATTCCCATTTTTGCCGGAGTCGTTCTGCTTTTTGCAATTTTAGCTCGCATCTTCCCAAAAGTGAAACGCCAAATCGATACCAACATCAACCTGATGTTGACCATGCTTTTGGGCGGATTATGGCACGGTGCCTCGTGGCAGTTTATCATCTGGGGAGGACTCAACGGAGTAGGGTTGGTGGTTTACAAGTTCTGGCGGAAAATCAGTCCGTGGGAAAAGAAGACCAACTGGCTGGCAACGTTATGGAAAATAACCATCACGTTTTGTTTTATTACAGCCACGCGAATATTCTTCCGCTCCGAGTCGATGGACGTGGTTAACGGCATGATGCACCAGATTGGCACCAACCTCGATTTATCTATCGTTCCCGAAGTGCTGGTGGCTTACAAATGGGTATTCCTGGTAATGCTTTTCGGATTTTTCACGCACTGGGTGGGCCAAAAATGGAAAGACCGGCTAAAAGATGCCTTTATTGCAGCGCCGCTTTGGCTGAAGATTGTGATTTCGGCTGCAGTTATCATTATAGTTTATCAATCCATTTCTGCCGACATGCAGCCGTTTATCTACTTTCAGTTCTGATTACAAAATTTTTCCTATAAAAATACCGAGGTACGAACCGAACGCAAATCCCAAAATACCGATAGTTATTCCTCCGATGATTACATCTTTGTTTTTCAGGGCACCGGCAACTGCCGGCACAAACGGCGGTGAGTAGGTGAGGGCTGTAATGGCAATAATTGTTGTGTCGGCATCTACTTTAAAAATGCGGGCCAGCCCAACATGAATGATCATGGAACCCACAACTACCCAAAGCACGTACAAAAACAGTTCGAGAAATTCAATCTGGAACATTTCGCGCAAGTTGGCCATCGATGAGAGCACCAGGCAAAAAACAATTATAAAATACATGCCCAACGGAAAGCTGATATTTAGTTTGTTGACAGGTTTTATTAATGAAGCTCCCAATCCAAGCGTGGTTATAGCAAGAATTATCACAATTACCTGGTCCGACTTAGGAACCAAAAGCGATAATCCGCCGCCAATTCCAAAAGCTATAATTGCATAGAGCAGTGATTTTCCCATATCGGGCAGGTTTTCTTTTTTGAACAATCCATCGTAATTTTCCATGTGGCTGTTTTCTTCTTCCATTTCAATACGCATCACATTTTCGGCTTTCCGGATTACCCCATAGCGGGGAAGAAACGTGTGGAATAAACGTTGGGCTACCGTCATAAGGAAAAGCAATGCCACTGAGCCAATAATTAAATCGTAGGTATGGGTGAGAATGAAAATGTCGGGACTTACCTTCAGCGCTGTGCCAATAGCAGCCAGGTTGGGTGTGCCGCCGGTATAAACGCCAATCAGCATTCCTGTAACTTTATCCGATTCACTAATGTTATGTGCAAACAAAAAATAACCCACAAAAATGGATGCAAGTAGCGAAAATATTGCCAGAACAAGAGACAGGAGAGTGTTTCGTGCATTTTTCAGCCATTTTTTCAGGTGAAGTGAAAAGAGCAGTAATGGCAATGCAATGAGAATGGTGTAGTTCATGATATTCTCCTGAATCCGTGCAATCATATTGTAAGTGAAATCGCCTTCCACGTAATTGGGAGAATTCATATATTGCTGAAATTCATCCGGCGGGAGGTAATTTTGTGTGCCCCCCAGCAGTTGAACCAATGTATCACTTGGTGTTGGCAAGATACCAATGTTTCCAAAAAACAACCCGATGGCATAGGCAAGCACAACAGCACCTATGCGGTTAAGTGTGTTCGAAATTTTACATAAATAAATGAGGAGAACGGGTGTGAGTAGATAAAATAGGATGAGGCCGATAGTTGTCCACATAGTTGTTTTTATTACTACTAAATCAAAAATAGTTATTTTTCTGATGCATGAACCAGAATATCGGCCACAAGTTATAAAAACAAAAAAAAGCACAAACAAACATCTGTGCTTTTTAAAACTTAAAATTCAACTATTATTAACCTCAAAACTTAAATCCGAAAGTGAAGCGTACGTTGTTTTTAGTTGTGTTGAAATGTGCCATTTCGGGCATATTATAAAAATCGGTTGGCGGAGCAGGATAAAGGGAATCGTAATTTCCTGTATCGGTATAACGGTAGGCTAAATCGAAAAAGAAACCACCGCTGCGGTATCCAATTCCGGCCGAATAAATATTCGTGTTCACATCGGCATTTGGCTGTGAAACTCCAAATGCATTTTCGTTATAGGCCGAAGGATAATATTCGAAACCTGCACGCAGACTAACACTGCTGGTTGCCAGGAATTCGCCGCCAACTCTCAGGTTGCCAACCGAACGGTAAGCTTCAGAAATTTCGTCGTTTTCATCAACAAACTGGTAACCATCACCTCCGCGGCGTAAATTTGCCGATGCGTAATCCACAAATTCATAATCGATACTCAGCAAACCTTTTTTTGCAATCACAAAAGCGCCGCTTAATGTGGCACGCAGGGGAGATTCCAAATCGTAGTCATATTCCGAGTAGGGCGATTGGGCTTCAAAATTGCCCATTACACCCTCTTCATCGGCAGCATTCGAATACATCGAAGTTTCAAACCCATCATGAAGATTGTAAAATGTTGGTGTATGAACCGATGCGCCCAACCTGATTTCATTTATGGGTTTGAAAATTACCCCAATTTTCCCGTTGTAGCCAGTTCCCGAAGTGCGTAAATAAGAGTCAAATTGCATTTCGTTGAAAAACTCACTTCTGTTTTGTTCATCCCACTCCAGTAGTTCAGAAGTTTCTTTGTAAAATACATCAACGATTCCTACGGAAGCTCCTAAATACAACTTGTGGTTAAAATTCATTCCCATGGCCAGCGAGTATTCATTCATGTAACCTTGTTTGGTTATGCTTTTGCGTTGACTTTGCCCGTAATTAGCCCCTTCTGAATCCAGGTCATGCCAGTAAACATCGCTGTTGTCTTCTTTCCAAAGCAAGTAGGTATCCCAGGCCAGCTGTTCATAAAAGTCGCTCCAGTTGCCAACTGTAGCATTATCTGCCATGTAATCGAGAAATGAACCATCAGGATTGGTGGCTCCGGCAAGCATGTTGTTGTTAAAATCTTTTAACCTGTTGTAACCAATGCCCACATTCAGGTTAACAAGTCCGGTTTCGCTCTTGTTGCCGGTTTGAATTGCCGAAACATAACTCAGGTTGTTTAGTGAAAAATTGTATTTGCTGTCATTCATCGTATTGCCAAAGTAACTTGACTCAACTTTTGACTGGCCGAAAGCAGGTGTTAAAACGAGCTCATCAGCGCGGTATAAACCGAGTCCGGCGGGGTTAATACTTACCGAAGTGAAATCACCTCCGAGTGCACCAAATGCATTTCCCATTG
This sequence comes from Tangfeifania sp., assembly GCF_055108615.1. Lineage (NCBI taxonomy): Bacteria > Pseudomonadati > Bacteroidota > Bacteroidia > Marinilabiliales > Prolixibacteraceae > Tangfeifania > Tangfeifania sp. Next base: position 9,300 of record NZ_JBSQIC010000098.1, read on the forward strand.
CGCCGGCCCGTGCCGTTCCCTGCACCTGAAATTGTGAATAACGTAAGGCATCGGCTAAATCCTGTGCCTGCACGAAAAAAGGCACAAGCATTATTGTTGTTACAAGTGTTATTAATCGTTTCATCTTACTAAATTTATTGTTTTCAATGGTTTTATTAAATAAAAACTACCAACCTCCTGAATATTTTTTATTCATTGTTTATGAGGCTTATGGCATTTTTGTTTCTGTTTTTGCCTAATTATTAATTATACAATTCTATCTTCTCCTTCCTGAAGATGAGGATGATGAGCGGCTGCTTCCGGAACTCCTTGAAGACCCTGAGCTCCTGGATATTGAACTCCCGGTGCTTCTGGTGCTTGAGCCGCTGCTCCTGTAGGTGCCCGAACTGCTGCTCCTGCTTCTTGTAGGAGTACTCCTGTAATTTCCGGAACTCGATGATTTTGTTGGCGTACTGCGGTAACTCCTTGATGAGCTGCTGCTTGTACTTTTTGTATAGGTGGAGCTGGAGCGGTAAGTGCGGTTATAGCTCGATGTTGACCGCGGCTTGGTGTACCGGATGTTTGAATTGCTTCTGCCCTGGCTCACTACCCTCGGTTTAGTGTAATTGGTTGATGGCCGTGTATAAGTTTTTTGCGAGGAAGTGCTTCCCGGTCGGGTATATGTTCTGGTATTGGACTGGCCTTCTGAGGTTCTTCTTCTTTCGGTTAAAACAGCATTGGTTGTTGACGATTTACGGTCAGTATTAACACTGTTTCTGTTTTCTGAACTGCCTTCGCGCGCGCCCGAACTTGAAGTGCTTCTGCGGGTAGCCTGTGAACTTTCCTCGGCTGTGCGGCTTACTTCACCATTCCTGCTGCTTTTAGTTGTTGTACCATTAGCACGTGCAGAAGTGGTGGTCGTGCCACTTGATTGGTTATTCACGTTACGTACGTTTGTTCCGGTAGTTCTTCTTTTTCCGTACCTGTAGTTATCTGAATCGGCATACCATCTGCTGTTGTTGTAGCCGCTGTAATAGCCTGAATAATATCCGCTATACCATGAACTGTAGTATGGATATCCCCAACTGTAGTAAGGGCTGTTCCAGTAGCTGTAATAAGGCGAATAGCCGTATCCCCAGCTATAGTAAGGTGAGTACCAGTTATATCCCCAGTTCCATGAGAAGGACCATGAAGGAGAATACCACGAATAGTAGGGATCGTAATACCAACTGTCCCAGTAAAACGGATCGTAGAAATATGGACGGTGGAACCTTCTTATGCGGTATGCATAATCGAGGGCATCGCCGTCGTAATAATTGTTTATTACATATTTCATTTCGTCGTCGTTGTAATAAACGGTGGTGTCTGTTTGATCCATGTCTGCTTGATCCATGCTGTATGTAAGTGCATCAGCATCTTCTTCGGTGCCTTCGAAAATGTAGTTGTTCATAGTTTGTGAACCTTCTTCATTTTCTTCAATCTCGCTGATAATCATTCTTTCAGATGATTTTTCCTGAACAGGCTCATTTTGGGTAATTGTTTCTTCTTCTTCAACAGTTATCGGTGGAGGAACATCTCCCGGGTTGAAGTAGATGTCGTCCGAATAGTTGCTGGAGACATACGACCCCGTGGTACATGCACTAAAGATGAGTGCAACCACCGCTAAAATTGTTAATCTTGATTTCATAACTCTTCCTCCCAGTTTATTAATGTCAATAATATTTATTTTCTTTGTGAACGCTTAAATCATTAAAGTAAACTCAAAATTTGTACCAAATTTAATAAAATGGCGAAAGAATTAACACCACGAAGCGATAATTACTCACAGTGGTACCAGGATCTGGTTATAAAGGCAGATTTGGCCGAGAATTCGGCAGTGCGGGGGTGCATGGTTATAAAACCTTATGGTTATGCAATTTGGGAGAAAATGCAGGCCGAATTAGACCGGATGTTTAAGGAAACGGGACATGTAAATGCATACTTCCCGTTATTTATTCCAAAATCTTTTTTTAGCAAAGAAGCCGCTCATGTTGAGGGATTTGCAAAGGAGTGTGCGGTGGTAACACACTACCGCTTAAAAAATGATGAAGAAAGTGGTGAAATCGTGGTCGATCCGGAAGCTAAACTGGAAGAAGAATTAATTGTTCGTCCAACTTCAGAAACTATAATTTGGAATACGTACCGCAATTGGATTCAGTCGCACCGCGATTTACCTTTGCTCATTAACCAGTGGGCCAACGTGGTACGCTGGGAGATGCGTACCCGTTTGTTTCTGCGCACGTCCGAATTTTTATGGCAGGAGGGGCACACCGCCCATGCTACCAAACAGGAAGCTATTGATGAAACCATTAAAATAATAAATATTTACGCCGAATTTGCTGAAAATTTTATGGCCATGCCGGTGATAAAAGGATTAAAATCGGAAAATGAGCGTTTTGCCGGTGCAGTGGATACTTACACGATTGAAGCCCTGATGCAGGATGGAAAAGCCCTGCAGTCAGGTACTTCTCACTTTTTAGGACAGAACTTTGCAAAGGCCTTTGATGTAAAATTTACCAATAAAGAGGGAAGGGAAGAATACGTTTGGGCTACCTCGTGGGGTGTTTCCACCCGTTTGATGGGAGCGCTTGTTATGGCTCACTCTGATGACAACGGACTGGTTTTGCCGCCTAAACTGGCACCGATTCAGGTAGTTATCGTGCCAATTTATAAGAAAATGGAACAGTTGGGTGTGATTTCAGAAAAAGTGGACACGATTGTTGCCGAGCTGAAAGAAAAAGGCATTTCAGTGAAATTTGACGACAGCGACAACAAAAAACCCGGCTGGAAATTTGCCGAATATGAGATGAAAGGCGTTCCTGTTCGCCTGGCCATGGGCCCGCGCGACCTGGAAAACGGAACCGTGGAAGTGGCCCGCCGCGATACGCTTACAAAAGAAGTAGTGCCGCTGGAAGGAATTTCAGAATATATTGAAAAACTACTTGATGAAATTCAGCAGGGAATTTTCAACAAAGCACTCGATTTCAGAACGAAAAATATTACCAAAGTGGATACCTGGGACGAATTTAAAGAAACGCTGAATAAAAAGGGTGGTTTCATTTGGGCGCACTGGGACGGCACATCTGAAACCGAAGAGAAAATAAAAGCAGAAACAAAAGCAACTATTCGTTGCCTCCCGCTCGATAATGAACAGGAAGAAGGAGTTTGCGTTTATTCGGGCAAACCTTCAAAACAACGGGTTCTTTTTGGGTTGGCTTATTAACAAGGAAAATTCAATGGAAAAAGTAGTAGAACGGTTTTTAAAATACGCGAAAGAATATACCACTTCAGACCCTGAAAGTAAAACTTTCCCGAGTACTGAACGTCAAAAAGTTTTCATGAAAAAACTGGAAGCTGAACTCAGGGAAATTGGCTTGCTGGAAGTGGAAATGGACAAATATGGTTACCTGATGGCTACCATCCCGGCCAACGGAGTTGAAAACGCCCCGGTGGTGGGATTTGTAGCGCATGTGGATACCAGCCCCGACTTTTCGGGCGAAAATGTGAAGCCGCAGATTATTGAAAATTACGATGGGACACCGGTGAAGCTGAAAAATGATGTGACCATCAATCCGGCTGAATTCCCTGAAATTCTGAAATACAAAGGACAGTCGATTATTACAGCTGACGGAACCACGCTTCTCGGAGCCGACGACAAAGCCGGAATTGCCGAAATTGTTACAGCAGCCGAAATTTTGCTCAACGATAAAAGCATCAAACACGGAAAAATCCGGCTGGGTTTTACGCCCGACGAAGAAATTGGCAAAGGTGCCGATCATTTCGATGTGAAGAAATTTGGGGCCGACTTTGCCTACACACTTGATGGCAGCGAACTGGGCGAACTCGAATTTGAAAATTTTAATGCTGCCAGTGCAAAAATAACTGTGAACGGCCGCAGTGTGCATCCCGGTTATGCCAAAGACAAAATGGTGAATGCCCTGCTGGTGGCCAATAA
>NZ_JBSQIC010000099.1:0-13051 GCF_055108615.1 Tangfeifania sp.
TGCTCCGAAAATCAGGGAAAAACCGGGGAAAAAAAAGAAAGGAGGGAGAAATAAGAAATTAAAAAATTTTTGAGCTGATAACGACACAGTGAGAAGCCTGTATTTTTGCTGTACAGTATTACTATGTCCTTTATAGAAAACCTTCGGCATAATCGAATAATAATTACTTAATCCCTGAATTGCTGCAATCGTACCATCGTGGAATTGAAATATTAGAGTTTACCGTCCGCATAAGTTCCTAAATCTAACTATCAATCGTACCAGTTTAATTTTGCGCCAAAAACTAAACTAAGAAATTTTTTATTCTTAATTTGGTGCAAAAATTAAGACTAAGAAATGAAATCATTTACATCCGGAACAAAAGTCAGCCAGGGGCACTACAAAAGTTTTCAACCCAATCCGATTAACCGGGGCTTGCAGGTGGACTATATGCATGAATGAAATTTTACTTTTTACCGATGGGAGCGTGAACACCAAAACCAAAATTGGAGTTGGTGCATACCTGGCTGTTGATAATCCTGAACTTCCGTCTGGAAAACTTAAAAAAGAGGTAAAAACCAAACAGTTTGAAAACACTTCCTCCACGCGCTTAGAACTTGAAACCTTGTTGTGGGCACTTGGCGAAGTTGCCTCCGCCGAAAATACAATTATCGTTTATTCTGATTCACAAAATGTAACCGGATTACTTCGTCGCCGCGAACGGCTGGAAAAAAACGACTTCCGATCGAAAAACAACCGGCTGATGAACAACCACGATTTATACCGGGAATTTTACAGGGCAATCGATAAACTCGACTGCGAATTCATAAAAGTAACCGGACACCAGCCCTCCCGCAAAAAAGACAAAATTCACCGGATTTTCACTTTGGTTGATCGGGCTTCGAGGGAAGCGTTGCGTAAAAACAGAGGCTAAAAAATCCCTTCCTGACAGCCATTAAAAGGGATGTATTATTTTAGCAAATTTGACTTTTTTAAACAAAAAAGCCGGCTCCTCTGGAACCGGCTTCTGTATTTTATATCGGGTTCGGTGTCCCGAATTTTCGGGATAAATCGCCGAAAATTGACGCAGTTGCAAACCGCGTCTCCCTCAACTCCCTCTCCTTTGGAGAGGGCCGGTGAGAGGCTCCCTATTCTTTATACGCTTCAATCAAAATGCTCAGGACCTTTTTCCCGGCAGCGGCAACGCTGGTTCCGGGTCCGAAGATGGCAACTACGCCTGAGTCGTACAGGAATTTGTAATCCTGCGATGGAATTACTCCCCCGCAAATCACCATGATATCGTCGCGACCGAGTTTTTTCAACTCTTCCACCACGGCGGGAACCAGGTATTTATGCCCGGCTGCCAGTGAAGAAACGCCCAGCACGTGCACGTCGTTTTCAACGGCCTGTTTGGCTGCTTCTTCCGGTGTCTGAAACAGCGGGCCCACATCCACGTCGAACCCGATGTCGGCGTAACCCGTGGCCACTACTTTGGCACCGCGGTCGTGTCCGTCCTGGCCCATTTTGGCTACCATGATACGCGGCTGGCGGCCTTGCATTTCGGCAAACTGTTTGGCCAGCTCCTGCGCTTCCTTAAACTCGTCTTTTTCTTGTGCTTCTGATTTATACACGCCTTCAATTGTTCTGATTACTGCTTTATATCTTCCTGCCACTTTTTCGCAGGCATCTGAAATTTCTCCCAAAGATGCACGTTTTTTGGCTGCCTCAATCGACAATTCCAGTAAATTTCCTTTTCCGGTTTCCGCTGCTTTTGTAATGGCAGTTAGTGCAGCCTGCACTTCGTCTTCGTTGCGTTCGGCACGTAGTTTTTTCAACCGTTCAATCTGCGATTTACGCACTGCTGTGTTATCGATGTCGAGAATATCGATTGGGTCTTCTTTATCGAGCCGGTATTTGTTGATACCCACGATGGTTTGCGAACCACTGTCGATTTTTCCCTGCGCGCGCGCTGCTGCCTCTTCAATACGCATTTTGGGTACGCCGGTTTCGATGGCTTTGGCCATGCCCCCCAGTTTTTCCACTTCCTCGATGCGTTCCCATGCTTTGTGTACCAGGTCGTTGGTCAGCGATTCCACGTAGTAGGAACCTGCCCAGGGATCGAGCGAGCGGGTAATTTCAGTTTCCATTTGCAGGTGCAGCTGTGTGTTGCGTGCGATTCGTGCCGAGAAGTCGGTTGGCAATGCAATGGCTTCATCGAGCGCGTTGGTATGCAGGCTCTGGGTGTGTCCCAGCGCTGCGGCCATGGCTTCGATTGCGGTTCTTCCCACGTTGTTAAACGGATCCTGCTCGGTGAGCGACCAGCCCGAAGTTTGCGAGTGCGTGCGCAACGCCATCGATTTCGGGTTTTTCGGATCGAATTTTTTTACAATTTTCGCCCACAACATTCGCGCTGCGCGCATTTTGGCAATTTCCATGAAGTGGTTCATGCCAATTCCCCAGAAGAATGACAACCGGGGCGCAAAAGCGTCGATATCGAGACCGGCTTTCATTCCGGTTCGAATGTAATCCAGTCCGTCAGCCAGAGTGTAGGCCATTTCAATGTCGGCGGTGGCACCTGCTTCCTGCATGTGGTAGCCCGAAATGGAAATGGAGTTGAACTTCGGCATGTATTTCGAAGTGAACTCGAAAATATCGGCAATAATTTTCATTGAAAAATCAGGTGGGTAAATGTAGGTATTCCGCACCATGAATTCTTTCAGAATGTCATTCTGAATGGTTCCCGAAAGCTGTTCGAGCGTGGCACCCTGCTCGAGTCCGGTTACAATGTAAAATGCCATCACCGGCAATACCGCGCCGTTCATGGTCATTGAAACCGACATCTTGTCGAGCGGAATTTCGTCGAACAGGATTTTCATGTCGAGGATGGAGTCGATGGCCACGCCGGCTTTTCCAACATCACCTTCTACACGCGGGTGGTCGGAGTCGTAGCCGCGGTGAGTGGCCAGGTCGAATGCCACCGACAAACCTTTTTGGCCGGCAGCGAGGTTGCGGCGGTAAAATGCGTTCGATTCCTCGGCAGTTGAAAATCCTGCATACTGACGAATCGTCCACGGCCGCATGGCGTACATCGCCGAATAAGGCCCGCGGAGAAATGGCGGCAGGCCAGCCGCATAATCCAGGTGCTCCAGTCCTTCCAGATCGTCTTTCGTGTAAACCGGTTTTACCGGAATTTGCTCCGGTGTCAGCCAGTTTTGTGCGTTGTTGGCAACACTTCCGGGAGTTTGTTTTGCCCGGATGTTTTTTATGTTGATGTTTTTGAAATTCGGTGTCATATTTTTAAATTTTTAGTATCAAGACAATTAGTATCAAGTATCAAGATAGTGAGTATCAAGACGAAGATTATCAAATAATAAAGTTCGGTTCAAGACACTTTTTCTTAAATCTTGTGTCTATTCATCTTGCAACCTGTGTCTAATTACCTTGTGTCTATTTAATATTCAGTTTTTCCTGATACATTTTCAAATCTTCCAGAATATTACTTTTCACATGGATGAAATTGGTAATTCCTTTTTCTTCCAGTTCCGGTTTGCAGGCCGGGCTTCCGGCAACTACCAAAATTTCATTATCGAGTTGATCAGCAACCTGCGGAACAATTTCAGCATATTCATCGTCGGAGCTGCACGCCACCACTATGTCGGCATTTTTGGCTTTGGCAGCGGCAACGCCGTCTTCCACGGTTTTAAACCCGTTGTTGTCGATAACGTCGAAACCGGCCACGGCAAAAAAGTTGGTGCTGAACTGGGCCCGTGCTTTGCGGAAATTCAGATTTCCCATCGGCAACATAAAGGCCACCGGACGCTTGTTGTTTTTCGCGTGCTGGTCGGTTTTGTAGCGAAGCCTTTCAAACGGCTGAGCACCGCGGTACATTTTCAGTGTTTCCACTTCGGTGCCTTCTTCCGTTAAATCGGTAGGATAGAAAATCGATTCGTCAAATTCTTTTTCCGCTTTCTCCGTGAAATTCGGAAACTGATTTGTTCCCAAAATATTTTCGCGGCGCATGGCAATTTTCTGGTCGCGTTTGGCGGCCATCGCTTTTATTTCCGACTGGATAAATCCTTCGCGGAAAGCTTTCACAAAGCCACCTTTGTCCTGCACTTCGAGGAAAAGTTTCCATGCATGCTCGGCAAGTGAAGCAGTCAGGTTTTCGATGTAATAAGCGCCACCTGCGGGGTCTGCAATCTTGTCGAGGTGCGACTCTTCTTTCAGTAAAATCTGCTGGTTGCGTGCAATGCGCTCGGCCATTTTACTTGTTTCGCCAAAGATGGCATTAAACGGCTGAACCGTAATGGAATCGGCACCACCCAGCACTGCCGACATGGCTTCGGTTTGCGTGCGCAGCATGTTTACATACGGATCGTAAAATGTTTTATTGAACGCGTTGGTTTCGCTGTGGGTAATCATTTTCAGCGACTCCTCGTTTTCCGGGCCGTAAGCTTTAACAATTTGTGCCCAAAGCAGGCGGGCAGCGCGGAGTTTGGCAATTTCCATAAAGTAGTTGTTGCCAATACCGAAGTTGAATTTCATTTTGCCGGCCACCTGGTCGATGGTCAGTCCCGTTTCGGTGAGGCGGGTGAGGTACTCCACTCCCTGCGCCAGCGAGAATGCAACTTCCTGAACCAGTGAAGCTCCGCTGTTGGCAAAGAATTTTCCGTGAACGCCGATGACTTTGAAATAGGGAAGTCCGGCGGTTTTCTCCACGATGTCTTTCAGTTCGTCAAAAGCGGCGTCATCGAGTTTGCCTTTCAAAACAAACGAACCGATTGGATCGATGGGTGATGATCCCAGGATGCTGCTGTTCTCCGTTTTGCTTTCAGAAGCATATTCGACAAATGCCAGCGCCCCGTTGCAGTTTTCGCAGAGGCAAACAAAGTTGGTTTCAATGGCCTCGAGGCAGATGTCTTTCAAAAGAACATCCAGATCGGCGCGGGTAATTTTGTTTTGGCAATCGAAATAAAACCCGAGCGAGGTAACTCCTTTTCCCAGCACTTCAAGCGCCTTTTTGTTGGCTTCCTTGAAATCTTTCACGTAAATGTCCTGGCGGATAAACCAGTCGTTGCCGGCTTTTTTGTTTCCGCGAACAAACGGAAATTCGCCAGGCAGGCTTTGGAGGAAATCGAGTCCTTCCAGGTTTTCTTTTCGGTAGTATGGCTGCACTTCAAATCCTTCGTACGTCCTCCATACCAGTGCTTTGTTGTAGTCTTTTCCCTTTAAATCAGCATTGATTTTTGCCTCCCAGTCGGCGGTTGAAACCGGGGCAAAATCGGTGAAAAGCTTTTTATCTTTTTCTACCATGTTGAAAATTGTTTTATAAGTAATTGGAGGTGCAAAATTAGTTGATTTAAAAGATTGAACATCAGAATTCATCAGTTTTCGGGTAATGTTAAGCCAATGTTTTAAAGTGGTTTAAAAACCTCGAGGCAGAAGCCTGGATGCTCAACGAATCCAATTTTGAATCAGGTGATTCGGAAACCGAAGGCAGCACCGTCGTTGAAATCGCGGTTTCGAACCCAGATTTTTCGATACTGGTGGATGCTGTAAAAAAAGCCGGTTTGGTTGACGCATTGAGCGCCGATGGACCATTTACTGTGTTTGCACCGACCAATGCTGCTTTCGAAAACCTGTTCAGCCAGTTGGGAGTTGACGGCGTGAAAGATTTAAGCGCCGAACAGCTGATGCCGATTCTGACTTACCACGTGGTTTCGGGAAAAGTAATGTCAACCGATTTGTCGAATACCAAAGTAAGTACTTTGAGTGGAGACAATATGTTGAAAGTTAACATCTCAGACGGTGTAATGATTAACGAAAGCAAGGTAGTTGCCGTTGATATTGAAGGAAAAAACGGCGTGGTGCACGTTATCGACAAAGTTTTGATTCCATAAATTGTTAGTCATAGTCTCACTTTGAGTGAGGCTATGACTTGAATTAGAAAATACGCCATGAAAATGCCGGTTCGAAAGGAGCCGGCATTTTTTTACTTACTTAACCAATTGTATATCATCTTGTTTAGCGAAACGTTATGCTTTGAGTAAACTATTTTTCAAAATACAATTCCTTAAAGTAATAGGTTGAGTAAAAGGGAATTACAAATACTTTCCAAGCGTCTTTTTTTGATAGTAATCCTTTTTCAATTAGTCTTTTAGAGTCAGTGAAACGTCGATAGATTATATAAGAAATCAATAAGAATATAAACAGCAGAGTATCATTAAATGCTGACCAAACTAAAAGAGGAAGAGGTAATAATATTGAAAAATAATATATTAATAAATTTTTCATATTGATTATTTTATAAATTAGCACCTACACATGCTGCCGCTATTGCGACAACAGTTTCAGGAATAAAAGCACTTTGTACCCACGTCCAAACTGAAACCCATCCATGGTTTGTATATACATCACCTATACAGTCTGCAACATCTTGACCGGTAGATTTCAATGACGCTTGCTTGTATAGCACCTCAATTCTTTCTGAATTTGAATTCAATTCTAAGGATATTAACAAATTATAGGAATGATCATAATAATTGATAATTCTTATATCATCTTCTAATTTTTTAGTTTCAACAATCGTAGGAGTGCCTAAATCACCATTTTCATCTACTGCATTTGCTAATCCATAATTTGATTCATTACATTCGTCAAATCCTACTTGGTTTGCAACTAAAACCTTTGGAGAGGATTCTGTCAATCCAACTTCATAAATGTTTTGCGTATCGAATTCAGTACCCCCCGCTGATTTAAGCATTGACAACTTTGATTGAAACTGTTTTATTAAAACTGGATCAGTAACTTTCTTAATAAAAATATTCTTTGATTTTATTACCTCTTGATTATTGATAAATTCTTCTTCCTGCTCGCAAGAAAGAAATACAAAAACAAATCCTAGAGCAAGTATTAAAAAACTAATAGATTTTTTCATTTTTGATTAAATTTAAAGTTTGGCAAAAACCTATTACTTTCACAACTGTCAACTTGTAAAACTCGCTCCCGTATGGTAGTTTTGTGTGGGCAGTTGCAAAACTGCCTGCCTCCCCGGACCGGGAACAAAGTAATGAGTGAACCTGCTCCCGGGAAGGCTTACCCAATGAATTTGTTTTTGTCGCTTAACCAGTTTTTCATGATTTAACTTGTATTTGGGCAATGCCCAGATGTCTATAATAATATTCGGTTAAATAAGAAAAGGTAACCCCGAATTTCAATAAAATTTAGGGGGGGTGGGGGTAATTTGAAATTAGTCTGAATAAAATTTGTTTTCCGGAAGCCTCTTGCGGTTAGTCATAGCCTCACTCTGAGTGAGACTATGACTTGGTGAGCAATTCGTTAAAGTTTCTAAAATCGGTTTTCTCCTCTTTTACTTCGCTTTAGATTTTCATAACTTGCATCGCGGATTTTGAAAAATGTGACGATGGATAAACTGCAGTGGACAAAACAGGTTTTTGGCTCGAAACTGGAGATTCGGCGGGGGAGTGAGCTCATCGGGAATATCCGTTGGGAGAACATGTTCAGTTCCAAAGCGCAGGCCATGATAAACGGCCGGCTGTTCGCGCTCAACCGCGAGTTTTTCCTCTCAAAACTGGAAATTTACGATGCCAACGACCAGTCGTTGCTGGGAATGGTGATGGTGAACCTGTTTAACCCGCGCACCGACGTGGTAATTAACGGCAAACGTTTCGAGCTGGAAATCCAGAATTTCTGGCAGTCGCGCTGGTCGTGGAAATTTAATGGTGCCGAAATAATTACCTACACTTCCAATGAATTCCTATCGAAAGACAAAGGTGAAATCGAACTTTACACCACCCTGACCGAAGAGGTGGAAGTGCTTATTTTGCTGGGATTGTTTGTCCGCAACCAGTTTGTGTTGTTTATGTTGCTATTGCTCGGGATCATCGTGTTGGTAATTGCATAAATTAAATATTTGACTCCGCAGGAGTCATATGTTTATAGAAACTGCAACTTACGGGAAAGCACCAACAGGAGTTGGCGCTTGTATTTTTAGTCCGATATTAAATTGAAACTACTCCGGCTTCATTAGGCAAAGTAAGTTCATTAACGGCTGAATAAAAAATAAGTTTTCGTTTATCTTCGCGGTTAATTTTCAGAAACAACAAAATTTATTCATGAAACGAACATGAATTTTCATTCTTCAAATTCACAAACAAGAAGAATTAAAATTCATTGAGAGTTACATCGAATACAAATGAAATAAACAATTTTAATGAGATGAATAATAAAGAGAAAACAACTGCAGTTTTGGGTATTGGAAATGCCCTGGTCGATGTGATTAATGTATTGGAAAACGATGCTGTGCTGACAGAGTTTGGATTGCCCCGGGGCAGCATGACCCTGGTGGATGCCGAATTGTCGCGGGAAATATATGAAACCACACGTTTCAACAAGCGCGAAATTACTACAGGTGGATCGGCAGCCAATTCAATTTATTCACTTGCCTGTCTTGGCGGGCAGTGTGGTTACCTCGGAAAAATCGGCGACGATAAACTGGGAAAAATTTTCAGAGAAGAATTTGAACAAAAAAATATTGGCACGCACCTGCTGAAAAGCGACAAAGATACCGGCCGGGTAATGAGTTTGGTCAGCCCCGATTCGGAACGCACCATGGCCACTTACCTGGGCGCGGCAGCCGATTTGAAACCCGCGGAACTTACCCGCGAAATTTTCAGCAACTATTCCATTTTATATATTGAAGGTTACCTGGTTCAGGATCACGAATTAATTGAAACAGCCATTGATTTGGCACGTGCCGAAGGATTGAAAATTGCGATTGACCTTTCCAGTTTTAACATTGTAGAGGCCAATCTTGGCTTTCTGCAAAAACTAATTGGCGAGAAGGTGGATATTGTTTTTGCCAACGAAGAAGAAGCCCTGGCTTTTACCGGCAAAGAGCCGCAGCAAGCCATTGATGAAATCGCTAAGGTTTGCGAAATTGCCGTGGTTAAAATTGGCAAGGCAGGTTCAATCATTCAACGTGGAAATGAGCAGGTAAACGTGGCAACAATCGAGGCCAACGCAATTGATACTACCGGTGCCGGCGATAATTATGCCGCTGGTTTCTTTTACGGGCTGGCCAACAATTACAGCCTTGAAAAATGCGGACGGATTGCGGCCCTGGTTTCCGGAAAAGTGGTGGAAGTAATTGGTGCCAAACTGCCCGATGATCAGTGGCCCGGTATTTTAAAACAAATCAGCGAAATGGATTAAAACAGCCCGTGAATTTGTGCGTCGATTTTGTCGATGATCGAGCTTAAATCCTCTTTGTTTTCGGTAAAGTCGAGGTTGTCCGCATTTATTACCAGCAGTTGTCCCATTTTGTAGCTGCCAATCCATCCTTCGTAGCGCTCGTTCAGTTGTTTCAGGTAATCGAGGCGGATGGAATTTTCGTACTCACGGCCACGTTTCTGAATCTGGTTCACCAGCGTGGGAATCGAAGATCGGAGGTAGATTAACAAATCGGGCGGCTGGATGAAGCTCACCATTAAATCGAACAGCGCCTTGTAGTTTTTAAAGTCGCGGGTACTCATCAGCCCCATGCTGTGCAGGTTGGGTGCGAATATTTCGGCATCTTCGTAAATGGTACGGTCCTGAATAATTGTTTTCCCCGATTTACGGATGTCCAGAATTTGCTGAAAGCGGGAGTTCAGAAAATATATTTGCAGGTTAAACGACCATCGTTGCATGTCGTTGTAAAAATCGTTCAGGTAAGGGTTTTCGTCCACATCTTCGTAATGAGGTGTCCAGTTGTAGTGTTTTGCCAGCAACTGAGCAAGGGTTGTTTTGCCGGCACCAATATTTCCTGCTACTGCAATATGCATTTTTAATCTGTTTTATGAATTAGAAGGTAAATATAAAAAATTTATTCCTGGAGCATTTCCAAAACTTCATCCAGGTATTTACGATCGTTAGCCAGACGTGGTATTTTATTCTGGCCGCCAACTTTACCGCGTTTTTTCATCCAGTTATAAAACGTTCCTTTTGGAGCCGCAACCAGATGAATCATTTCAAGGGTGATGTCTTTGTAGCGTTTGGCCTCGTAATCGGAGTTGAGCGATTGCAGCGCTTCATCCAGTATTTTGGCAAACTGTTCTTTGTTGGCAGGTTCGTTTTCAAATTCAATAATCCACTGGTGCGCCCCTTTTTGGTTGTCGCCCATAAAAACCGGACCCGCGGTATATTCATTAACAATTGCACCGGTTTCATTGCAGGCTTTTTGAAGTGCTTTTTCGGCATTGTCAATTATCACTTCTTCGCCAAAAGCATTGATGAAATGTTTGGTGCGTCCTGTAATTTTTAATTTGAAAGGATATTTTGAAGTAAACTGAATGGTGTCGCCGATGATGTACCGCCACAAACCTGCATTGGTTGAAATAACCAGCGCATAGTTCTTATTCAGCTCCACCTCCTCGAGCGTTAACACTTTCGGATTATTTTTTCCAAACTCTTCCATGGGTATAAATTCGTAATAAACCCCATAGTCGAGCATCAGCAGCATATCCTTGGTTTCAGGGTTGTTCTGAATGGCAAAAAAACCTTCCGATGCATTGTAAGTTTCCATGTAATTCATTTGATCCGAAGGAATGATTTTCCGGTACTGCTCGTAGTAAGGCTCAAATTTCACCCCCCCGTGGATAAAAACTTCCAGGTTGGGCCACACTTCAAGGATGTTGCTTTTGCCGGTTTTTTCAAGCACTTTTTTCAACAGCACCAGGTACCACGACGGAACACCTGCCAGCGAAGTAACATTCTGGTCGAGCGAATTTTCGATGATGTGGTCAATCTTTTTTTCAAATTCCGGGATTAGCGCAATTTTGGCCGGGGGTATCCGGATGATATCGGTCCAGAAAGGGACATTTTCAATTAAAATGGCCGACAAATCGCCGTAATACGAATTATTGCTGAAGTTGTTGATTTCGTGGCTGCCGCCCAGTGTGAGCGTTTTGCCCCAAAGTACATTTGTTTCGGGATAGTTGTTAATGTAAATGGCAAACACATCTTTTGGCCCGCGCAGGTGGCAGTCTTCGAGCGCCTCTTTTGTTACCGGTATAAACTTGCTTTTGTCGCTGGTAGTTCCCGATGACTTGGCAAACCATTTTACCTCGCCCGGCCAAAGCAGGTTGGTTTCCCCGTCGCGCAACCGATCTACATACGGGCGTATTTCATCGTACGTTTGCAGCGGCACAGCTTCCTGAAAATCATGAACTGAATTTATTTCGTTGTATTTGTGCAGTTTTCCCCACTCGGTATTTTTCGATTTATTCAGCAGGTTCAGCAACGTTTCTTTCTGAATGTCGTTCGGATGCTCGCGAAATAATTCTATCTGGTAATTTCGTTTGTAGTTGATCCAACTTATAACAGTGTTGAGTAGTGGCATTCCTGTCAATTAAAATTTTTATTCAAAGGTAGAAATTTTTATTTGCTGTACTTCAAAAAAATTATTTCTACTTTTACATTTTACCAATAACGTAAAGTAAAACAATGAACTATATTGACATCATCATTGGGCTATTATTGTTGTTTTCAGCCATTTCGGGTTTCCGGAAAGGACTGGTGGCCGAACTGGCTTCGCTTGCTGCATTGATTCTTGGTATTTGGGGCGCCATTGAATTTTCATACATTACCACCGATTTTCTTACCGAAAATTTCAATTTTGAAACGGAGTACCTCAATATCATTTCGTTTATAATCACATTTATAGTAATTGTTATATTGGTACACATTGTGGGCAGCGCAGTAAATAAATTCATTGAAACCGCCATGCTTGGATTTATTAATAAGCTGGCCGGCCTGGCATTTGGAATTTTACGTGCGGCCCTCATATTAAGTATCATTTTAATTGTATTCGAGAAAATTGATGAAGATGTTGAAATTCTTTCACAGGAATCAAAATTGCAGTCGCAGTTATATGAACCAGTTCGAAATTTTGCACCCGCTCTTTTCCCGTTCATAAATATTTGGGACGAATCTGATGAACCCGGCAAGAGAGATGAAAACATATTTGACAGCGTTAAGAAAGCAGTTAACGTTTAATAAAAGCGGACATTTTATATCTTTGCGCAAATTTTGCAAAAAATAGTTGAATGAATTTTGTTAAAGAGCTGGAATGGCGCGGGATGTTGCAAGACATGATGCCCGGAACCGAAGAACAACTTTCCAAAGAAATGACTGCAGCCTACGTGGGAATCGACCCCACTGCCGACTCGCTGCATATAGGACACCTGGTAGGTGTTATGATGCTGAAACATTTCCAGCTGGCGGGGCACAAGCCCATTGCACTGGTTGGCGGGGCAACCGGAATGATTGGCGACCCTTCGGGAAAATCGCAGGAGCGCAACCTTTTGGACGAACCCACACTGCGACACAATCAGCATTGTATTCAAAAACAACTCGAAAAATTCCTCGATTTTAAAAGCGATGCGCCTAATGCCGCAGCTTTGGTGAATAACTACGACTGGATGAAGGAGTTTTCGTTTCTGGAATTCATCCGCGATATTGGCAAGCACATTACCGTGAATTATATGATGGCCAAAGACAGTGTAAAGAAACGGCTGGGCGAGGAGTCGAAATCGGGAATGTCGTTTACTGAATTTACCTATCAGCTGGTTCAGGGATACGATTTTCTGCATTTATACCAAACCCAGGGTTGCAAACTGCAAATGGGCGGTTCCGACCAGTGGGGGAATATTACCACGGGAACAGAGCTGATTCGCCGTAAAACCGGTGGCGAAGCTTTTGCCATGACCTGCCCGCTGATTACCAAAGCCGATGGCACCAAATTTGGCAAAACCGAATCGGGTAACGTGTGGCTCGATCCGGAGCGGACTTCACCCTATAAATTTTACCAGTTTTGGCTCAATACTTCCGATGAGGATGCCGAACGCTACATTAAAATTTTCACGCTTCTATCGCAGAAAGAAATTGAAAAACTGGCCGCTGAACACCGCGCAGAACCACATCGCCGGCTGCTCCAGAAGAAACTGGCCGAGGAAATTACAATCATGGTGCATTCGAAAGAGGATTACGAAATGGCCGTGGAAGCCTCGCA
>NZ_JBSQIC010000100.1:0-12667 GCF_055108615.1 Tangfeifania sp.
ACAAATGCAACGCCATGTCCGCGCTTGCCATACTGGGCACCATAAATTCCAATGGTATGATCCCAAAGCAGTCCGAAATCGCCAAAATCGTAAACCGCCATCATCGTGTCGGGTGTTTCCATGGCATCATTGGGAAACGCGTATTTTCCACCGGTACTCATTACCGATTTGGGCACATACTGATTCATGCCAAACAACGCGTAGTCGAGCAGGTGAACTCCCCAGTCGGCCATCAGGCCGCCGGCATAATCCCAATACCAGCGAAAGGTAAAATGAAACCTGTTTTTGTTGAACGGACGTTTGGGTGCCGGTCCCAGCCAGAAATCGTAATCCACTCCTTCAGGCGGCTTCGAATCGGGTACCACCGGAATGGAATTCTTCCAGCCCACATACGACCAGGAACGCACCGAACGAATCCGCCCGATTTTTCCGGCGTGCAAATAATCAACCGCCGCTTTCCAGTGTGGATCGCTGCGCTGCCACTGCCCCACCTGAACAACACTTCCGTAACGTTTTTGAGCTTTCACCATTAAATTACATTCCTGAATAGAATTGGCCAGCGGTTTTTCGGTGTATAAATCTTTCCCGGCCTCCATGGCATGAATAGATATTAACGCGTGCCAGTGATCAGGAGTGGCGTTAATCACTACATCAATGTCTTTGTTATCGAGCAGTTGCCGGTAATCGTCGTACAACATTGGCTTTTTACCCTGGATTTTTTCCACTTCCGCAGCCCGTTCATCCAACACATTGCGGTCCACGTCGCAAAGTGCGCCGCATTCCACGTTGGGCTGAGCCAGAAAAGTTTTCAGGTTGTTGAATCCCATTCCCAGGCAGCCCACGAGGCCAACCACTACTTTTTCGTTGGCCGATAATCCGGCACGCAAAATGGTTGGAAAAGCCCCCAAAACAGCTGTGGCTAAAGCAGAATTTCTGATAAACGTTCTTCTGTCCGGTTTCATTTCAATTGTTTTAATGGTTCATTTTTTACAATTGCTGAAATTACAAAAAAATTGCCTGAAAGTCGGGACTTCGACTTTCCAAGTCGAAGACAACTTGTCGGATTTGGAAAATCCGACTCCCGCTTTGTCCTTCAATCTAACAATGGATTATTAAACCTACACGCGAGGCAACGGCCACTTCTCGTTGTAATTCAAACGTGTGAGCTTGTCAGCATCTTCTTCTTTAAACTTTTTATTTACATCGTCCCAGTGAATTCGTTTTCCTGTCCGGTAAGCAATATTCCCCATCTCTGAAACAATGGCCGTTTTGGCTCCAATTTCAACCGAAGCGTTTGGTTTTCCACCTTCACGGATACATTTCAAAAAATTCTGAACATGCTCGTTCAACCCGTCGCCGTAATCCTCTTGTGTTTTTCCTTCAAAGAAAGGTCCCTTTTTGGCATCACTCCTGTCGGGCATGGTTTGCCAGCCACCACGGTCAACAACAAGTGTCCCTTTCTGGCCCACAAATGCAACTCCGTGTCCTTTTCCGTAGGGCCCCATCCCAGGATTCAGGCCGCATTCCCAAACCATGGAATGACTGGGATAATTATACAAAGCCTGCTGAATATCGGGCGTTTCAATTGCGCCCTCTTCGTGGTAAAAAATACCACCCCCGGGTGAAATGGATTGCGGCATTCCGGCATCCATGCCATAAAGTGCAAAATCGAGCAGGTGAACGCCCCAGTCGGTCATGGCACCACCGGCATAATCCCACCACCAGCGAAAGTTATAATGAAAACGGTTGGGATTGAACGGCCGTTGCGGAGCCGGTCCCAGCCACATATCGTAATCAACATACGCCGGAGCTTCCGAGTCCGGCAGTGCCGGATAAGGTTCATCGTACCCCTTGTAAATCCATGCTTTTACAAGGTGGACATCGCCAAGCTGACCCGATTTAACAATTTCAGAAGCCTCGAACCAGTGTTTGGAACTGCGTTGCCACATGCCCACCTGAACAGCCAGCTCCGGATGTTTTGCAGCGGCATCAACCATGGCGTTGCACTCTTCAATACTGTGGCCCATGGGTTTTTCAACATACACATGTTTACCGGCTTCCAGGGCTGTCATCATCATGTTCGCGTGCCAGTGGTCGGGGGTGCCAATTATCACCGCATCCACATCCTGATTATCGAGTACTTCCCTGAAATCTTTAAAAAGCTGAGGACGTGTCCCGGTTTTTTCTTCCACATCGCCAGCCCGGTTTTCCAAAATGTTGGAATCCACGTCACACAAAGCGACGCACTCCACATTTTCCTGGTTTAAAAAAGTGGAAAGGTCACTGAATCCCATACTCCGGCATCCGATTAATGCCACATTAACTTTCTCGGCAGGAGAAGCACAGGCATTTAATACGGCCGGTGCCACGCCTATTCCTGCTGTTGCAATAGCTGAATTTTTAATGAAATTTCTTCGATTTGAACGTACCATAAGATTTTATTGATTTGCACACAAATTTAAAAAAAAATATGAATTTACGGATGGCAGCAGCTCTGTTTTGGCTGCAAAAGTAGTTACAAAGGGAAAACGCAGCGACCGCATTCCGGTTTTAAAAATATGAATGACCGGTCATTCATTATTAAAAATTAATTAACAGGACTTACTTTTTGGTTTTCAGGAAACAGTTTTAACTTTGACCAACCGTTCAGTCATAAAGATAAAAGACGTGAACAATGCCTCGAAGTCAGAAACAATATGAAGAAATCAGGAAACAGAAAAGGCAATTGATTATGGATACGGCGCTGGAACTGTTTGCAGAAAAAGGATTCCACGCCACGCCCATGAGCCAGGTTGCCAAAAAGGCCGGCGTTTCAAAAGGCCTCGCCTACAACTATTTTGAAAGCAAACAGAAAATTCTGGATGAAATTGTTAAAACAGGATTTGATTCCATTTATTCGCATTTTGATTTAAATCATGATGGCGTTTTAACCCGCGAAGAATTTGAACATTTCATCCGCAACAGTTTTAAAGCCATCGGCCAAAACCGCAAATTCTGGAAGCTCTACTCTGCTATAATCATGCAGGCCGACCTTGCAGAATCGATGTTGGAAAAATACGGCGACCGCTCCCAGGCTGTTTTGCAAATGCTGAACCAGTTTATTGCATCAATGGGAAGCAAAGATCCGGAAGGTGATTTGATGGTCATCAGCTCACTGGTAAAAGGATCGCTGCTGGTGGTAATTTCAGCACCCGAATTTTTCCCGCTAAAACAACTGGAAGATAAAGTAACTGAAGCCTGTTTCAGGTTGATAACAACTAAATAATGTACTATGAAACCACTTTTGACATTAATCGCTGCAAGTTTATTTTCATTCAGCTCCGTTGCTCAGGATGTTTCAGAAATTATCAGAAAAGCGGATGAAAAATTCAGGGGCGAATCGAGCCGCGGCCAAACGACCATGATAATTGAACGGCCCAACTGGAGTCGCGAAATTTCCATGAAAACCTGGTCGCTGGGCAACGATTATTCCTTGATTTACATTACTGCACCAGCCAAGGAGAAAGGCCAGGTTTTTCTGAAACGCGAAAACGAAATGTGGAACTGGGTACCCACCATCGAGCGGATGATAAAAATTCCACCCTCGATGATGATGCAGTCGTGGATGGGCTCCGATTTTACCAACGACGACCTGGTGCGCGAATCGTCGCTCGAAAAAGATTACAACCACAAACTGCTTGGCGAGGAAAAAATCCGCGATTACGACTGCTATAAAATTGAACTCATTCCAAAAATTGACGCACCTGTGGTTTGGGGAAAAATTCTGATGTGGGTTTCCAAAAATGAATACCACTGGCTCAGAGGTGAGTATTACGACGAGGATGAAAATCTGGTTAACATTGAAATTCTTTCGGAAATTAAAACAATGGACGACCGCGAAATGCCAACCCGCATGGAAATGATTCCGGCTGACGAGGAAGGCCACAAAACCGTTTTAATTTTTGACAAGATGGAATTTGATGTGAATTTGGATGAATCGTTCTTTTCGCAACAAAATATGAGAAGAGTTAGATAAATGCATGAATGAATAAATGCAGAAATGCTGAAGTGCATAAATCAAAAAAACATTAATGCATTCATGCAATAATGCATTAAAACCTTGTTACATGAAAACAAACATCAAACTGGCATGGCGAAACCTCTGGCGAAACCGGCGGAGGACATTAATTGCCATATCTTCTATCATTTTCAGTGTGTTACTGGCATCCTGGATGCGTTCTATGCAGGAAGGCTCGTACGACAGCATGATTGAAAACGTGGTGAAATTCTACTCGGGTTACCTCCAGGTTCAGGACACGGCCTACTGGGAAGAACGGACACTGGAAAACAGCATGGAAGTTTCGCCGGGATTGATACAAAAAATTGAAAACCTGAACGATGTTACACTGGTTTCGCACCGGCTGGAATCTTATGCACTGGCCGCAAACCATAAGCACAGCAAACCGGCCATGGTAATGGGTATTGAACCTGAAGCGGAAAACCGCATTACGGCGATTTCAAAAAAAATAAAATCTGGTGAATTCCTTCAATCGGGCAACAAAAGTGTGGTGCTTGGAAAAGGACTCGCAGATTTTCTGAATCTTTCGGTGGGCGACACGCTGGTAATGATTGGCCAGGGATACCACGGAATTAGTGCAAACGGACTTTTCCCGGTGAAAGGAATTATGGAACACCCCAACCAGGAATTTGACAAAAGGCTGGTGCTGCTGGATATTGAAGCCGCCCGCGAGTTTTATTCAGCTTATGGATTGTCCACTTCGCTGGTAATTATGACCGGCGACCATTACCAGGTGGATCATCTGAAAAGTGACATCGGAAATTTATTGCCTCCTGAAAAAACCATATTGACCTGGGTGGAAATGCAACCTGAACTGGAACAGCTCATTCAGAGTGACCGGGGTGGAGGCATCATCATGCTTGGAATTTTGTACCTGGTTATTGCATTCGGCATGTTCAGCGTAATTATGATGATGGTAAAAGAGCGCCGCCGCGAATTTGGGGTCATTCACGCTGTTGGGATGAAAAAACGAAAAATGGCCATTGTAGTCTTTTTTGAAACACTTTTTATCGGTATCATAGGTTGCAGCATTGGCCTGATTGTAAGCTACCTCTTTTGTTTGTGGTTTTATTACAATCCAATCCCGCTAACAGGAGAAATGGCAACCGCAACGGTTCAATACGGCATGGAACCTTACATGTTCTTTTCCATTCAGCCTTCGCTGTTCTATAACCAGATGATTCTGGTGTTTATTATCAGCCTGTTCATTGCCATTTTCCCGGTTTACAATATTTACCGGCTAAAAATAACATCCGCATTGCGGGGGTAAGAAGAAGCGAAAAATTGAGCTGGTGACTTCGGCTCACCTGCTCAATAAAAAGAGAACTCGTAACTTAAAACAAACAAATATGATTTGGTCAATTGCATGGAGAAACGTTTGGCGCAATAAACTGCGAAGCCTCGTAATGATTGCTGCCATTGCACTCGGACTGTTTGCAGGGGTATTCACCATGGCTTTTATGCAGGGCACCGTGGATGCACGCATCCAGTCGGCTACCAAAACAGAACTGGCCCACCTGCAGGTTCACGCTCCGGATTTCCTTGTAAACAACGACATTGCATTAAAAATTGATAATGCGAATGAAATTCTCGGGAATATTGAAGCGCTCGATTCTGTTGTAGCAGCAAGCCAGCGGTTAATTGCCGAACCGTTTATTATGGCAGCTCACGGAACCGGCGGCGGTAAACTCATTGGGGTAATTCCCGAACAGGAAAAAAGGGTCACAGATATCTGGGAGAAAATAGTTGATGGCACTTACCTGGGACACGACAGCCGCATGCCGCCCGTGGTAGTGGGTGAAAAATTGGCAAAACGACTTCGACTGAAAGTGGGAACACGCATCAATGTGCAAATGGTTGACCGCAACGGCAACCTGTCCGTTAAAGGGTACCGCGTGAGTGGAATTTACCGTACCACCAACACCAGCTACGATGAATCGACCCTGTTTGTAAAGTTTAAAGATTTGCAGGCCCAACTGGGAATGGAAGAAAACACGGCACACGAAATTGCGGTTCTTTTGGAAAACGGCAACGAAGCTGCTTCTGTTAAACCATCCATTCAAAAATTAGCCGGAAATTACGATGTGCAAACCTGGAAGGAACTTAGCCCGGAAATGTCGCTGCTCACTGATTCCATGAACCAGTACATGTACATTTTTATCCTGATAATTCTGCTGGCACTTTGCTTTGGCATCATCAACACCATGCTGATGGCCGTTCTGGAACGCGTCAAGGAAATCGGGATGCTCATGGCAGTGGGAATGAACAGGCACCGGATTTTCTTCATGATTATCCTGGAGTCGGTTTTACTAACAGTTTCCGGTGGGGTGCTCGGGATATTGATTGGTTCAGTGGTCACTAAATTTTTTGAAACCCGGCCTATTAATTTAGCCATGTTTGCCGAAGGGCTGGAAAGTTACGGTTTTGCCTCGCAAGTTTACACTTCGCTTCAGGGTGAAACTCTGGTAACCATTGGAATTCTGGTAATTATAACCGGCGTACTTTCGGCGGTCTGGCCTGCAAGAAAGGCGTTAAAGCTGAATCCGGCGGAGGCAACGAGGACGGAATAAAAAATGCATGAAGGTATAAATGCATGAATGCATTAAGGTTTAAGAACAAAAATAAACTATTGGAATAATGTTAAAATAAAAAATGCAAAATAGCCATTTAAAATACTTAGCTATGAATGAAAAAAATGTATTTGTAGAGGGATTAAAAAAACGAACAAAAAAATTTGGTGTGGATGTTATTCTTTTTTGCGATTCGCTGAAAAAATGTAAGGCATCTGCGGTAGTTACTTACCAATTGGTGAAAGCAGCAACTTCAGTGGGTGCCAATTACCGTTCGGCATGCAGAGGAAGGTCGGATGCAGAATTCTTCAGCAAACTTTGTATTGTTGTGGAAGAAGCAGATGAATCTGTATTCTGGCTCGAAGTCATCGAAGATTCCAATTTATCAAACGACCCAGTGGAGTTGAAAAGACTACTGGACGAAGGAACAGAAATTTTGAAAATTACAACAAAATCGAAAGACACCACTTTTAAAAAACTTCATCCAAAACATTAATGCATTATCGCATTCATGCATTAAAAAATTACTGTCATGAATATAATAGAAATCAAAAACCTGAAAAAAACGTACGAGGACAATTCCGTTCCCGTACATGCAGTGAATGGAGTTGACCTTTCCATTGAAAAAGGCGAATTCACTGCCATTGTTGGTCCTTCGGGTTCGGGAAAAACCACTTTGCTGAATGTGGTGGGCGGCCTCGACGATGCCACCGAAGGCACCGTAATCATCGACGGAGTGGAAATCAATACACTTTCGTCGCGTAAGCTCACTGATTTCAGAATGTTCAACATCGGTTTTGTATTTCAGGCCTACAACCTGATACCGGTGTTCACAGCTAAAGAAAATGTGGAATTTGTGATGCATTTGCAGGGTGCAAAAAAAGAACATCGCGAAGCGCGTTCCACCGAATTATTGAAAGCAGTCGGGTTGGGTCAAATGATGGATCGCCGGCCGTCGAAACTTTCTGGAGGACAGCAGCAGCGAGTGGCCGTTGCAAGAGCCTTGGCATCAAAACCCAAGTTTGTGCTGGCCGATGAACCTACCGCCAACCTCGATTCAAAATCGACTGAAAACCTGCTCGATATTATGGAGCAACTTAATAAAAATGAAAATATTACGTTTATATTTTCAACGCACGACCAGCGGGTGGTTAATAAAGCGCGCCGTGTGGTTACGCTGGAAGACGGCAAAATAAAAAGCGATATCACAAAAAGTTAAACATGAAAACAACGGTAACTCTTCTGTTCGTCCTGTTTATTCAGGTTTCCCTGGCAATTGTCCAAAAAAATCCGGCACATTCCGGGTGGGAAATTCATGCACTGAATACTGCCGCAGAAGTAAGTTACCTGTCATCGCTCGAAAAAGAAATTATTCTGGAAATTAACAAGCTGCGAACCAATCCGAAACGTTATGCCGAAGATTACATTGCTCCACTGGCAAAAAAATACAACCGCCGTCTGCTTTACTACCCGGGCGACCAGCCGCTGCTCACCAAAGAGGGTGTAAATGCCCTTTACGAATGTGTGCGCGATCTGAAGCGACAGCAGCCTTTGTCCATTATTTACCCGAGCCCGGGGCTTACCCTGGCTGCCCGCGACCATGTAAACGACCAGTCAAAAACCGGCCGGACCGGCCACCAGGGCAGTGACCGAAGCAACATGCGCGACCGAATGGAACGCTATGGCGACTGGAATATCCGCATTGCCGAAAACATTGCCTACGGCGGAAAAACGGCCCGGCAAATTGTGATTTACCTGCTCATTGACGATGGCGTGCGCGACCACGGACATCGTAAAAACTTTCTGAACCCCGGTTTCAGCGTGGTGGGTGTGGCCACCGGCAGTCATCCTGAGTACGGCCTGATGAGTGTGATGGATTTCGCAGGAGGATTCAAAACAACCGAAAAATGACATTACTAAAATATATTTTACCGCTTTTCCTGTTCTTTCACTTAACCGGAAATGCACAGCTTCAAAAGCTTACCCTGAACGGTTATGTGAAAGACCTTTACATGTATTACAAACCGGACAATTCCATTCCCGGAATCGATGTCGACCATTTGTCTTCCAACCTCATCCACAACCGTTTAAATTTCAGGTGGTATGCCACCAATGAACTTACTTTTGCGGCAGAAGCCAGAAACCGCTTTTTCTCTGGTCAGTTGGTGCGCGAATTCCCGCTTTACAAAGAGTTCGTGGACACCGCCCCCGGTTATTTCGACTTGTCCCACACAATGGCATCAGGCAATAGCTGGTTTCTGCATTCTATGATCGACCGCGCCTGGGTGGATTTCACCAAAGGGAAATGGCAAATTACCGCAGGCCGGCAACGTGTAAACTGGGGAATCAACCTGGTTTGGAATCCCAACGACATTTTCAACACCTTCGATTATTTCGATTTCGATTATGAAGAACGGCCCGGTTCCGATGCCCTGAAAATAAAGTATTACACGGGAGTAACTTCGTCTGCAGAACTGGTGTACAAAATTCAGCGAAATAACCTGAAAGAAAAAACCGAATCGACTTTTGCCGGCAGGTACCGCTTCTCAAAGTTCAGGTACGATTTTCAATTCATCGGCGGCCGGATGCCCAAAGATTATGTGTTGGGTGGTGGCTGGATGGGCGACATCAAAGGCGGTGGTTTCCGAGGCGAAGTTTCGTGGTTTATTCCACGGGAAGAAGGCAATGAAAGTAAAGAAGCACTGGTGGCAACCGTTTCGGGCGACTACACCTTCAAAAACAATTTGTACGTTCACGCTGCCGTTCTTTACAACAGTTTGGGAGTTACCGGAAAGGCCGGAGCCCGCGAATTTTTCGACCAGAATATTTCAGCTAAAATGCTTTCACCGGCACGCTGTAATTTATTCGGGCAACTCTCCTACCCTTTCACACCGCTCTTCTCAGGCAGCTTTTCGGGAATGCTCAATCCCTCCGACGGTTCTTCTTTTTTTGGACCCTCTTTCACTTACTCACTCGGCAATAACCTGGAACTGATGGCAACCGGCCAGCTGTTTTTCGGCAAAGAAGACACCGAATACGGTGAACTGGGAAAAGCAGTGTATGGCAGGCTGAAGTGGTCGTTTTAGGTGGGAGTTGGACTTTCCCTCCGGGAGTTGGAGTTTCCTAACTCCAACATCAGGGAGTTGGACTTTCCAAGTCCAACAACTTCGACTTGGGAAAGTCGAAGTCCCAACAGGGAGTTGGACTTTCCCAAGTCCAACTCTTTGAGTAGGGAAACTCAAAGTCCCGGGAGTTGGACTTTCCAAGTCCAACACATCGACTTAGGAAAGTCGATGTCCCACCGGGGAGTCGGAGTTTCCTAACTCCGACATTTTACCTACCTTTAACACGTTGCATCACATTGATAAAAACCAAAAAAAATGAAACCCAAAAAAGAGCACTACCGCGGAAAACTCCCCCACTTTCAGCAACCCGGACAATGGTTTTTTGTAACCTGCATCCTGAAAGGTGCCATGCCCAAAGGAGCAATGGACAAATACGCCACAAAACTCGAAACCACCAAAAACCGGTACCTGCTACAAGCGGGACAGGGACTTTCCAAAATCCCTGATCAGGGAGTTGGACTTTCCAAGTCCAACAACTTCGACTTCGGAAAGTCGAAGTCCCGGGAGCCGGACTTTCCCAAGTCCGGAATGCTTGATCTGGGAAAATCAAACTCCCAACTGGCCAGCGCCCGTAAAGACTACCACCTCGCCTTGCGCAAATACCGCCTTGCTTACGACAAAATCCTGCACCGGTCGAAAGAGCCCACCGTTAACCTCACTAAAAAAAACAACCGGAAATTAATTGAAGAAGCGCTGCTTTTCTGGGAAGGCAAACGGCTGAAAAACCATGCCTGGTGCATCATGTCGAACCATTTTCACTGGGTGCTGTCGGTATTTGACCAGGAGTTGGAAGCCGGACTTTCCTTCCGGGAGTCGGACTTTCCAAAATCCAACACTTCGACTTGGGAAAGTCGAAGTCCCAACAGGGAGTCGGAGTTTCCCAACTCCGACACTTTCCCCAACTCCGGCAACAAAAAAACACCCGTTTATCTGCAAGACATCCTCCACTCTGTTAAACTCTTCACCGCCCGCCGGATAAATAATAACGAAAACCGCACCGGTCAGTTGTGGGAGCACGAAAGTTTCGACACCACTATCCGCAACGAAAGGCATTTTGCAACCGTTGTAAACTACACCCTCAACAACCCCGTTGCTGCAGGTTTGGTGAAAAATTGGCACGACTGGCCCGGGTGCCGGAGCTTCCTTTAGCGAGTTGGAGTTTCCCTCCGGGAGTTGGAGTTTCTTAACTCCAACACTTTGTCCCAACAGGGAGTTGGAGTTTCTTAACTCCAACACTTCGAGTTGGGAAACTCAAAGTCCCGGGAGCCGGACTTTGGTAAGTCCGACACTTCGACTTGGGAAAGTCGAAGTCCCCCAAATGCAAAATTATCGGCCTAATTTTCACATTAAAAAACCAATCATTAAGTATATTTAAAAAAGGTGCTTATTTTTACCGCGAAAAATATTTGCGAACTTATTTGGCATTTAAAAAATGAAGAATACATACCTTGATCTCATTGAACAATCATACTATTTTCCGCAGGAAGGATTCGACCTGCAAGACGGCAATCTTTCATTTTACGGCGTATCGCTGAAATACCTTATCGATAAATACGGCACTCCTTTCCGGTTGATGTACCTGCCACGCATTGGCGACCAGATAAAAAAAGCCCGCAACCTGTTTCGGCGTGCCATGAAAGCTTCCAACTACCAGGGAGATTATCATTATTGCTACTGCACCAAGTGCAGCCACTTTCACCATGTAATCAGCAAGGCATTGCAATACAATGTTAACCTCGAAACTTCTTCGTCGTTCGATATTGATCTGATTCTGAATTTATACAAAGAAGGCAAACTGAATACAAATGTTAAATTGGTTCATAACGGCTATAAAACAGATGATTATATAAAAAAAATAATCAGCCTGCAGGATTTGGGGTTTGTGGATTCAACCATTGTGCTCGACAATAAAAACGAACTGAAAAAAATTGTTGCTTTCGCCAATGGTAAAAAAGTAAAAATTGGTATCCGAAAAGCAATTGACGAAGAACCGCAGAGCGCCTATTATACTTCGCGCCTTGGAATTCGCGGCTCCGAAATAATTGAATTCTACCGGAACAACATTAAGGAAAAATCGAATATTGAACTGACCATGCTCCACTTTTTTGTGGATTCAGGCATTAAGGACACGCTTTATTACTGGGGTGAATTTCAAAAATCGGTAAAACTCTATGTCGAATTGAAAAAAGAGTGCCCCAACCTGAATTCAATCAACCTGGGCGGGGGATTTCCCATCAGGAACCACTTGGGTTTTGAATACGAATATGAATACATGATTAAAGAAATTGTGCAGTACGTTAAAGATGTATGCAAATCGGAAGAAGTGGATGACCCCGATATTTACACTGAGTTCGGGAAATACACGGTGGGCGAAAGCGGTGCAACCATTTTCTCGGTACTGGAGCAAAAGCAGCAAAACGATGCGGAGTTGTGGTACATTATCGACAACAGCCTGATGAATACCATCCCCGATGCATGGTCGATTCTGGAAAAATTTATTTTGCTGCCCATTAACAAGTGGAACAACGAAT
This sequence comes from Tangfeifania sp., assembly GCF_055108615.1. Classification (NCBI taxonomy): domain Bacteria; kingdom Pseudomonadati; phylum Bacteroidota; class Bacteroidia; order Marinilabiliales; family Prolixibacteraceae; genus Tangfeifania; species Tangfeifania sp. Next base: position 12,284 of record NZ_JBSQIC010000100.1, read on the forward strand.
ACACCCGCGTGAACATTGGCGGTATCAGCTGCGACCATTCCGATTACTACAATTCCGAAGATTTGAACCAGCAAATTATGTTACCCAAATATTCGTCGCGCGAAAAAGAACCTCTTTATCTCGGTTTTTTCCATACCGGGGCTTACCAGGATTCAATTAGCGGTTACGGCGGCATAAAACATTGCCTCATTCCATCACCGCAGCATGTGATTATCGACCGCGACGAAACCGGGAACTTTGTGGATTACGTTTACCGCACCGAACAAACGGTGGACGACATGTTTAACATACTGGGATACCACACGAAAAAATAAAACCGCACCGGAAATCCCGGTACGGTTTCATTATTTGTTATGTTTGAAGAACCCGGTTATTTCTTGTTTT
>NZ_JBSQIC010000101.1:0-12486 GCF_055108615.1 Tangfeifania sp.
CAGTGAGAAGCCTATATTTTTGCTGTACAGTATTACTATGTCCTTTATAGAAAACCTTCGGCATAATCGAATAATAATTACTTAATCCCTGAATTGCTGCAATATGTAAATATATATATATTAGATAGATTTGTTGTACCTATGTTGTACCCGTCCTGAAATTACGAAGGCACCTCCATCGCTGAAAGTGCCTTGTTTATTGTTGTCGGCCTGCAGGGGCTCGAACCCTGGACCCGCTGATTAAGAGTCAGCTGCTCTGCCAACTGAGCTACAAGCCGCAAAAGCTACAAATTTAGCTGATTGGATTTAGAAATCAATTTTTTTAATGAATTTCGTTTTCAATCTTATTAAAGTTTTAAGATCACCGGTTCACTCAGTTCACTTTCGTTGTTCAGACGATCGAGTACCGACATACGCACCTCATATTCTTTTTTATCTTCATTAATTCGCCGGAATTTGAATTTGTCGTCTTTAGCGGGAATAATGGTATAGATAAACTCCGGGTTGGCAGGATCGAAACGGGTTCCTTTTTCGTTCATGTAAATCACATAACGCCAGGGCTTATCCATTTCGTTCTGCGCTTCTTTAATTTCCCATTTCACACCTTTCCACCATCGTTTGTTAAACTCGTTCACCGGTTGGGGCGGCTGATTATCAATCCACGGCATTGGCGGCACAATTGCCGGATGCCGGTACAAATCGAATGTCAGGCTATCCTGAAACCCTTGCAAGTTGCGTTTGAAATGCTTGCTGCTGTAAAAAGCTGATCCGCCAATTTCGGGAATTATACGCAAATACCTGATTTGAGCCGGGAGTTCGCCGGGCTGCGTCCATTCGGGTACATTTGAATTCACATTGCTCTTGTAAACGCCGTGGCCAATGTACATAGCACGGTCATAGGCATGATTCCTCCACCAGCGGCAGAGTAATTTGAAATCGACCAGCGGATGTCCAATCTTCCAGTAAAGCTGTGGCAAGGTGTAATCGATCCAGCCCATTTCCTGCCATTTAATAATGTTGGCATACAAATCGTCGTAATTGGTAGCTCCCGCACGGGTACCGGAACCCTGCGGGTCGTCGGCTATATTTCGCCACACGCCAAACGGGCTGATGCCGAATTTCACCCACGGCTTGGTGGCTTTAATGGTTTCATTCAGTTTTTTTATGATGATGTCCACATTTTCGCGTCGCCAGTCGGCTTTGTTTTCCGGGAAAAATCCACGGTTATAGCGGGCAAATGAAGCGGTGTCAGGAAATTCTTCTTCCAAAGGATAAGGGTAAAAATAGTCGTCGAAATGTATGGCATCCACATCGTAACGGGCCACAATATCTTTTACCACTTCGGCCACAAATTCGCGGGTTTCGGGCAATCCCGGGTCAAAATAGAGCCGGTTGCCATACTTCAAAATCCACTCAGGGTGTTGAAATGCAATGTGATTCGCAGCCAGCGGCTGCTCAAAATTTTGAGCCACGCGATAAGGATTGAGCCAGGCGTGCAATTCCATACCACGTTTGTGGCATTCGTCAATCCAGAATTCCAGCGGATCGTAATATGGATTTGGAGCCGCCCCCGGTATGCCGGTCAGGTATCGCGACCACGGTTCCAGTTCAGAAGGGTAAAATGCATCGGCACTCGGCCGAACCTGTAAAATAACAGCGTTCATTCCCAGCCGCTGGTGCATGTTCAAAATATCGATAATTTCCTGCCTCTGTTCGTCAGTGGAAAGTCCCGGTTCCGATGGCCAGTCAATGTTAACCACCGTAGCTACCCACACACCGCGGAATTCATATTTTGGATAAACTGGCTGAGAAGAAACTGAAAAACAAAAAAGTGACACAATAAACAGTGACAGAAAATTCTTCATTTCTATTTTTCTTTTGGTGCAAACAAAGATATTTATTTTAAAAGATAGTGTGATGCAGCCCAATGAAAATTCAGAATCCATTTTGAGTATAGCTTTTTAAGTTCTACTTTTGAATAAATATTATAGTTATGATTCTCGTTGCAGACAGCGGTTCCACCAAAACTAGCTGGTGTGTTTCCGATTCAGATAACACTAAAAAATTCTATTCAACAAATGGAATTAATCCTTTTTTCAGAACAACGGAAGATATTGTTGCCGAACTCAGAAAAGAGCTCGTACCAAAATTAAAAAGGGAAATTACCGCCGTGTATTTTTATGGTGCCGGAGTGGTAAACGATGAAAAGGCCGGCGTGATAAAAAATGCACTCTCTCAACTATTCCCCGGTGCCACACTCGAAGTGGAAAGCGATTTGCTGGCTTCAGCACATGCCACACTTGGTGAAAAAAGCGGAATTGCCTGCATTTTGGGTACCGGCTCCAATTCGTGCCTCTATGATGGAAACAAAATAACTGCGCATGTTCCGCCGCTGGGATTTATCCTTGGCGACGAAGGAAGTGGGGCTTACCTTGGCCGTAAATTGGTTGGCGACTACCTGAAAAAAATTATGCCCGCTGAGCTCTCCGGAAAATTTCAGCAAAAATTTCCGCTGCAATACCACGAATTTCTGAACAGTGTTTACAAAGAGGAAAAACCCAACCGGTTTCTCGCCGGCTTTGTTCCTTTTCTGAAAGAAAATATTGAAAACGAATATTGTGACAAAATTGTAAGGAGTGCATTTGATGATTTTATCACCCGGAATGTAGCCCAATACGAGGGGTACCAGCAACTTTCAGTTTGCTTTGTGGGTTCAGTTGCCTTTCATTTTCAGGAACAACTGCTGAAAGTGCTTGTTGAAAAAAATATTACCCCGGGAACGATAATTAAAGAACCCTTGCTAAATTTGCTGCACTACCATTTACAAAATTCTAAAAATGAATAGCATAACTGAATCGAGTTCGCCTTACGACAACCTCGAGAAAATGAGTGTTCGGGAATTGCTGGAAGGCATCCATAACGAAGACAAAAAAGTGCTGCCGGCTGTTGAAAAAACCATTCCGCAAATTGAAAAACTGGTAACCGAAATAGTACCCAAAGTAAAAAAAGGAGGCCGGTTGTTTTATGTGGGGGCCGGCACCAGCGGGCGGCTCGGAATTTTGGATGCCTCGGAAATACCACCAACTTTCGGTGTTGGCTACGACATTGTAATCGGCCTGATTGCCGGCGGCGACCAGGCTATTCGGAAAGCGATTGAGGCGGCTGAAGACGATGGAAATCTGTCGTGGGAAGAATTGAAAAAATACAATATCGGTGAACTGGATACAGTAGTTGGAATTGCAGCTTCGGGAAGAACGCCTTTTGTTGTGGGGGCTGTTAAAAATGCGCGGAAGGAAGGAATCCTTACGGCCTGCATTACCAGTAACCCAGGTTCAGTACTGGCACAAAATGTTGAAATTCCGATTGAAGCAGTTGTGGGCCCTGAGTTTGTTACCGGCAGCACGCGTATGAAATCGGGAACCGCCCAAAAATTAATTTTGAACATGATTACCACCACACTGATGATTCAAATGGGACGTGTGAAAGGCAACCGGATGGTTAACATGCAGTTAACCAACCAAAAATTGGTGGAGCGTGGAACCCGTATAATTATGGAAGAACTGGGTTACCATGAAAAGAAAGCCCGCAGACTGCTTCTTTTACACGGGTCGGTAAATAAGGTTTTGGAAGAGTTTGGGAAAGAGAAAAAATAACTTCCTTTAAGCGGGGAAAATTATTCAGGTTAAAAAAATTGATATCTTTGTGCCTGATAAGACAAAAGGGAAGTATCCCAAAGTTCAAAAAACAGAACGAAAATATTTAAGAAAAATCATCTGGCTTGCATCTTTGCAAGTTTATGGTTTATTAGGTTTAGTTGGTTTAGGTTAAGTCCCGAAAGGGACAAAAAGGCTGTCCTTTGACAGCCTTTTCTTTTTTATTTAAATCCCTATAAAATCCACTTTAAATACAAATCTGATTTATAACATCAATTTTTATTTTCATTACAATTATTAATGTTGTAATTTTCCGGTAACGTACACGACAATCGAGATGATCTATAAATTATTAAAATTATTCATTAAAATTGATATGCCTATGGATAAATGAATACCTTAATTATATGTAATCAAATAAAAGTATCTGGCTTATTTAACTGTGGAGGCTTATTGAATTCAACAATATAAAACTAATAAAAAATGAAAGAAACAAGAAGAAAATTTATCAAAAAATCTGCTGTTGCAGGTACAGGAGCAATTGTTGCCCCAACTATCATCTCTGCAAAAGTATTTGGTGCAAACGACCGGATAAACGCTGCTGTACTTGGGCTTAACGGAAGAGGAAAAAGTCATGTTTCAGGTCTGATGAAGCAGGATAATGTTCAGGTTGTAACATTGTGCGACCCGGATATGAACGTGCTCAAAGAAAGACAGACTGACTTTAAAGACACTTACAACCAGGATGTGAAACTTGAGCAGGATTTGCGAAGAGTGATGGATAACAAAGACATTGATGTGGTGAGCATTGCAACACCAAATCACTGGCATTCATTGGCAGTTATCTGGGCATGTCAGGCTGGGAAAGATGCTTATGTAGAAAAACCGGGTTCGCACAACATTTGGGAAGGCCGGAAAATGGTTGAAGCTGCCCAAAAATACGATCGAATCGTACAGCACGGAGTTCAGCTAAGAAGTTCACCGGCAGTCAACCAGGCTATTCAACTTTTGCGCGATGGTTATATCGGAAGAGTTTACATGGCCCGCGGATTGGTTTTTCGCTGGCGGCCGAGTATTGGTGACAAGGGATTCTCTCCTGTTCCTGAAGGACTCGACTATGATTTGTGGACCGGACCGGCTCCGAAACGCCCGTTCACACGCAACCTGGTTCATTACAACTGGCACTGGCACTGGGATTACGGAAACGGTGATGTTGGTAACCAGGGAATCCACGAAACCGACCTGTGTATGTGGGGACTGGATGTTGGTTTACCTACTGAAATTACTTCGATGGGAGGAAAATTCCTTTGGGACGATGCCAAAGAAGTTCCCGAAGTGCTTACATCTGTTTATAATTATCCGGAAGAAAACAAAATTATTCAGTTTGAAGTACGGCCATGGTGTACCAACACTGAACAAGATGTTACCGTTGGTAATATTTTTTATGGCGACAAAGGAATACTTGTAGTGGATGGCTACAGTAAATTTAAAACCTATTTGGGAAGAGACCGTGAACCCGGAATTTCAGGCGACGACGGTGAAGCTGAAGCTACAGGAATGGCCAGGGGCGCAGGAGGAACCGACGGTCACTTCGCCAATTTTATTGAAGCAGTGCGTAAACACGATGCCAGCGTGTTGAATGGCCCGGTTGAAACTGCACATCTTGCTTCAGGCCTGGCACATCTCGGAAATATTGCTTACCGGTTAGGCAAAGTACTTAATTTTGACCCGGGCGCCGAGAAATTTGTAAATGATCCGGAAGCCGATCAAATGCTTACCAGGAACTACCGCGCCAACTATGTTGTTCCCAACAAAGTGTAAAACATGGGAATGTTTTTAATTATAAAAGAAGCATTTGTATTTTTGGTCAAACAATTGTATTAAGTGCTTCTTTCAAAAAAACACAAAAAATGTATGAAAGAATGAATTTCAGAAACGGACTTATAACTATTGCCCTGTTTTTCACCGCAACTTTGTTTTGCCAGTGTGGAAACAAACAACAAATTGAATTAAAAGTCAATAAAGCAGAAAAAAAAGTTGACGTATTATTTGACGGACAGCTTTTTACTTCCTACATCTACCCCGAAAATATTATGAAACCGGTTCTTTGGCCGGTGATTTCTCCTGAAGGAAACATGCTCACCAGAAGCTATCCGATGGTCAACAAAGAAGGTGACCGCACCGATCATCCACACCATGTGGGAGTTTGGTTAAACTACGGAAATGTAAACGGACTTGATTTCTGGAACAATTCGGAAGCCATTCCGCCGGAAAAAAAAGAGGACTATGGCCACATAGAGCATGTTTCAGTTGAAAAAGCTAAAAGTGGAAAAAATAAAGCCGAACTGGTTACCACAGCAGAGTGGCTGACTCCTGACAATGAAAAACTGCTGGATGAAGAAACCAGGTTTATTTTCAGGCAGGAAGATGATGACATTCGGATTATTGACAGGGAAACCACTTTAGAAGCAGTGGCCGATGAAGTAAAATTTACCGACAACAAAGAAGGCATGTTTGCAATAAGGGTTGCCCGCGAACTGGAACTTCCGTCTGACCAACCAACAAAACTGCTTGATTCGCACGGGAATGTGACTGAAGTAAAGCAAATGGACAATTCGAAGGTGAAAGGAAATTACAGGAGTTCTGAAGGTGTTGAAGGCGCCGAAGTTTGGGGAACCAGGGGCAGATGGATGAAACTTTCGAGCGAAATAAACGGCGAAAAAGTTTCACTGGTAATTATCGATTACCCTTCAAACGTGGGTTACCCCACCTACTGGCACGCGCGTGGCTACGGACTGTTTGCTGCCAACACGCTTGGTCAGAAAATATTTTCGGATGGCGAAAAAGAATTGAATTTCAGTATGGACAAGGGTGACACAACAACTTTCAAATACAGGCTTGTTGTTGCTTCCGAAGATCTGAGCGACGAAAAAATCAACGAGCTGGCAGATGAGTTTGCCTCAATGTAATTTTGAAAAAATCAGCAAAATGGATCACTCAAGAAGAAGTTTTATACAGAAAAGCCTGGTTGCCGGCACGGGGTTAGCTTTATTAAATCCGATGACAGCATTTTCAATGCAAAAAAAATCGGGGATGCAACTGGGGCTGGTAACTTATCAGTGGGGAAGAGACTGGGATTTGCCTACCTTAATTACCAACTGCGAGAAATCAGGGTTGCCGGGCGTTGAATTACGCACACAACATGCGCACGGAGTTGAAACCTCCCTCAATAAAAATGAACGTTTGGAGGTAAAAAAACGGTTTGCCGACAGTCCCGTTACCTGTGTCGGATACGGATCGAATTTCGAGTATCACAATGTTGATCAACGTAAAGTTAAAGAGAACATCAAAGGAACAATTGATTACCTGAAACTTTGCAAGGATATTGGTGCAACAGGAATCAAGGTAAAACCAAACGGATTGCCTCCTGAAGTACCCAAAGAAAAAACCATTGCCCAAATTGCTGCTTCGTTAAACGAATGCGGGAAAGCTGCAAGCGATATGGGACAGCTCATTCGGGTTGAAGTACACGGCAAGTTAACACAGCAACTGCCAAATATGAAAGCGATATTTGAACAGGTAACCGAAAACAGTGTGAAAATTTGCTGGAATTGCAATGACCAGGATTTACTGCCACCCGGACTGGAAGCCAACTTCAATTCAGTAAAAAAATGGTTTGGCGACACGGTTCATATTCGCGAATTAAATGTGGGTGATTATCCTTACCCGAAGCTTATGAATCTGTTTTCGGATATGAACTACGATGGCTGGATTTTGCTTGAGGCAAGAACATCTCCTGATGACAGAATCGCAGCAATGAAAGAACAAAAACGATTGTTCGATGAAATGATCTCATAATACCATTTATCTTTCGCATAGATAAAACTGATAAAAAAAGGTGTATCGAAAAGTAAAATTCTTTTGATGCACCTTTTATTATTTGTTTTCAAAAATTTGAATGACCACAGGTCGTAACCCTGCTGATCACAATAGCTTACCTACATCAGGAACCCCATGTAATTTCTTTTTCAGCAATGGCGATTTCCTTAATATTATAAAGAAAATCGTCCTGGCTAACACCAGATTCATAAGTAAAAGCCTGGACCTGCAAGGTGTAATTTTCGCCGGAATAAGCTGAACCATCCCAGTTTCCTGAATCCTGATTTATATCGTACTCATCGGCCGTTGCAATAAGCGTATAGCTCAGAAAAATAACTTCTCCATCTTCATCCAGCAACTTCACTACTTGGCCGTCGGCATTTTCGGGCGTTTCCCATTTAACGGTCATACTTTCAACATCTGAATGATAAGTGGTTTCAGTAATTACGGGTAATTCCAAAAGTCCGTTTTGTACCAAATCAGTCTGCTGAATTGCTTCTCCGTCCTGGCTTTCCACATCAAAAACATACTGACCTTCGACGGGAAATGTGGCCGAATAATCATCAGCCGAGGGTTCTTTATAATAAGTGTAAGTTGAACTTTCTGATGCGTCAAGTGAAAAAGTATCACCTGCACCCGACGGTGGTGTTACCGTTGCAGACTCAATTGCTTTGTTCCCGTAGGCAAAATAAGCAATGCCGTATTTCATTTCTTCATTCATTTTCTTTTTTACGATGTATGCATCAGCCTGCAACTCAAATACAACATTTTCTTCCTCATCGTTACACGCAAAAAAGAAAACCGGAAGTGCCAAAATCAATAAAATGTTTTTGTAGAATCTTTTTGTTCTCATGATTGTTGCTTTAATTATTCAGATTTCAAAATTAATAAATACATGAATTTTCAAGTTGATGATGAATCCCATGAGATTAACCTTCAACCGGTTATTTTTATTTCGTAAAAAGATGAAAAAAGTGGTATCAGGGTTGCTTCAGGTCTACAATTTTTTTCCAGATTTTTTTAAGTACCGGAATCCCATTATCCAGGTTCTCTTTTCTTGTTTCCACTACCCTTTCGCCGGGAAAACGGATTGCGGATTGATTTTCATCCTGAACAGAAGCTTTAACATCATCGATTATTTCATTAATTGTTTGTTCGATTGCCGGGAAGTTGCTCAGCTTTTTTGTGTCGATGGCAATAAAAACCTGCGAAACTCCATATTCAGCTTCCAGTTTGCTGAGCTCTTTTGTTGAACGACCTGCCGATAAAACGGTTGCCAAAATATCCAGCAAAAGTGAAAGTCCTGCACCTTTCCAGTAGCCGATGGGCAGCGCGCGGCGTGTCTCCAGAATTTCGGAAGGATTGGTTGTGAGGTTTCCCTCGTTATCAAATCCGCCCGGAAACGGTAATTTCTTATTTGCCATTTCGGTTGCTTCCATTTTGCCATACGAAAACTGGGTCATAGCAAAATCGAGCACAATTGCTTCATTTTTGTAAGGCACTGCAAAAACCAGCGGGTTGTTCCCCAGCCGGCTGTCTTTGGCGCCCCATGCCGGCATGTTTTTTTCGGTGTTGGTCCAGCCTATAAAAACAAAACCTTTTTTAGCCGCCTGCCAGCCATAAGTTCCGCCACGCATCCAGTGGTTGGTATTTGCAATTGCAACACAGCCAATCCCATTTTCTGCTGCAATTTCCATGGCGCGATTTGCACAGAATTCAGCATTTAAAATTCCGGGTGCCAGGTTCCCGTTCCATTGTTCGAGCGCACCTGCCGTGTGAACCAGTTCAGGCTCAGCATAAGGATTCACATACCCCTTTTTCAGGTAATCCACAAACCGCGGAAAGCGGTAAACACCGTGCGAATAAACGCCTTCCAAACTATTCGCTGCAAAAACTTCTGCGCATTTTTCAGCTTTTGTTTCTGTGAAATTAGATTTGAGCAGAATATTTTTAAATTCGTCTTTCATCTCTTCAAAAGGCACTCGAATCGATTCCATGTTAAGCAGTTTTCCAGGTTCGGTTTTTATTGATTTTTTCTTTTGCCCGAAAGGCTTTTTCCAAATCGATATTTTTGCGGTTTGCTATGGCGCACAGATAGATAAAAATATCAGTCAGCTCATCGCCAACTTCAGTAACATGCGAATTGGAATCTATTGCCAGTCCTTCTGTTTTTCGAATGGCTTTGAATAATTCGCCCACTTCTTCTCCCAGCAACAGGCATTTATCAATGGTCGATTGTTCGGAAAAACCACGTTCCTTTTCCAGTTGGCTCACATAGCTTTGATAATCTGAAAGTGTTGGCTGATTTTTCAATTCCGGCATAATGTATTTATATTTTAAATCCTAAACTTTATTCAAAATTAGGAATTAAGCGAATGATATAACCATATCCATTAAATTTGCCCCAGGGCAGACCTTACATTTTTCAGCAGCACCGGAACTTTTTCAAACGGGTCGCCTTCACCAAGCGTTTCAAGCGGCAGGTAGCCACGGTAGCCGGCATCTTTGATGATTTTAAAAAGCTTTACAAAATCGGTGGGTGTTTCTTTCCCATCAATCCACACATTTTCCTTGATTTGCCAGGTCACCGCCTTGTCGATGTTTTTCTGAATTTCTTCGTAGGGATCATGCAGCCGGTAACTTCCAATGTCGAGGTTCAGTCCAAGCCATTCCGAATTCACCATTTCAAATAATCGGTTTACATCGGTTGCTGTTTTGAGAAAACCGTTGTGGTTTTGCACCGCGATAATTACGCCGTACTTTTCGCCCATTTCGCAACAGGTTTTGAAATCTTCTGCCATCCAATCAAAAACCTGGTCGCGCGAATAACCTTCATGCTCATGATGGCCCGGAAAAAGCCGAATGGCCGGAACACCCATTTTTGCTGACGCGACCAGCCACTGTTCAATCATTTGGATGTCGGCTTTGCGGCTTTCTTTATCTGGGTTGGCAAAGTCGTTTCGCACACCGGTTCCGCTGATGTCCAATCCCAGCAGGAATGCCTGCCGTTTAAATTTTCGGATATAATCATCCAAAGGGACATCGGGATATCCCGGAAAATAATACCCTGTTGGGTCAATGGCATAGAAATTATATTTGGCACAAAAATCAAGCACATCGAACAAATCGATTTCACCGGCACGCAGCGGATTATTAAACGAATACACATTTAAACTGAGTTTGAACTTGTGTGAAAAAGGATCCATTACTTTCTCAGAGTCAGAAAACAGAGAAGGCAACCCAACTGCTGTTACGGCAGGTACGACTGCCAGCGATTTGATGAAATTTCTGCGGGAATTTGATGTATTCATAATCAGGTTTAATAAATTTTAATAAATATACATCGAATGTTTTAATTGTAAAACTACAAACTTTTCGGGTTAGTAATTACCACCTCTTTTACACAAGCGCCGGGCGACAGATTCAGCAACCAGCGGATGGTTTCAAACAAATCTTCGGGCTGGATCATTTCTTTCGCTTCCAGAGGTGTTCCGGCTTCCTGCGCCATGTTCGTATTTACCCACGCCGGGCAAAGGGCAGTAACTCTTATTCCCTGTGGTGTGAGTTCGCGGTAGAGGGATTCGCTGAGACCCAGTAACCCGAATTTGGAAGCGCAGTATCCGCCACTGCCGGCAAAACCAACTTTTGCAGAACGCGATGCCACGTTAAAAATGTAACCGGACTGCTGCTTTTTCATTACCGGAACTACTTCCTGCGCAAAAACAAGTTGCGCCACCAGGTTGGTTTCCAGCATCGATTTAAAATCCTGCTCAGGCAAATCAAGCGAACCGCCAAAATGAGTGCCGGCATTGTTCACAAGGATATCAATCCGGCCGAATTGCCTGACAACTTCGGCAACCATTTCTTTCACTTTCTTTGAATTGGTGATATCGAGTGAAAATGAAACTGGTTGCGGACCAACGGCTTTTGCAATTTCATCAGAAACTTTTTTCAAATCATCCTGATTTCTTCCGAGTAAAACCGTCTGGTATTTCATTTTTCCCAAACCAATGGCAATGGCTTTTCCTATTCCTTTTGATGCGCCGGTGATAATGGCGACTTTTTTTGTTGTTTCCATAATTTTTTTGTGTTGTAAAATATTTTGGTGAGACGAAGATCTAATCCTTCATCGGATCGATTGTTTGTATCGAGCCATCTTCATTGTGAGTCAGTTTTGTCATTTTTATATTCCGTAAATGGTTTTTCCCTGAGAGCTGTGTGTCGTGATAAAACAGGTACCATTTTCCTTCGAATTCTACAATCGAGTGATGATTGGTCCATCCCTGCACCGGATTTAAAATTACGCCCTGGTAGGTAAACGGCCCGTACGGATTGTCGCCTGTGGCGTACACAATTTTGTGGGTGTCGCCGGTTGAATACGAGAAATAATAAGTTCCGTTGTATTTGTGTACCCACGCAGCTTCGAAAAACCGGCGTTCGTTGTCGCCTGCAAGCAGCGGGTCGCCGTTTTCATCCAGAATCTGCACATCTTTTGGTGTTTCTGAAAAGCTGAGCATGTCATCGTCCATTTTAGCAATTTGCGGATTCAGCGCCGGCTCCTCGGCAGCGGGTTCTTCTCCATCCGGGTCATATTCTCCATTTCTCCATCGCTGCAACTGACCACCCCAAATTCCGCCAAAATACATGTAATATGAACCGTCTTCATCTTCGAAAACTGCCGGATCCATGCTGAAACTTCCGGCAATGGGGTCGGGCTCAGGAGTGAACGGGCCTTCGGGATTATCGCTCACTGCCACACCAATTTTGAACACATCATTTTTGTCTTTCATTGGGAAATAGAGGTAGTACTTTCCGTTGGCGTGCGCGGCATCGGGTGCCCAAAGCTGGCGGCCTGCCCATGGAATTTCGTCAACCGACAGCACCTGGCCGTGGTCGGTAACTTCGCCGCCGGGTTGCTCCATCGAAAAAACGTGGTAATCGCGCATGGCGTACT
>NZ_JBSQIC010000102.1:0-12512 GCF_055108615.1 Tangfeifania sp.
TATACAACTAAATTAAGCATTTTAATTGGCATTCAGCTCATTAAAATATTAACAATCAGATGTTTATATCAACATTTAGTTTTTAGAGATGCCCTAAAGTAAAACCCCGCACTGGTCGAACTGGTTTTGGGTGTGAAATTCCGTTTTTACACGGAATGTAAAATCACCTTCAACCTTGGTCAGGAAAGCCGGTGCATTCGCCTTGCTGAATCCGTAATGTGTCCGTTGCCAGAAATCTGTTTTGGGTTCGGTTTGAATTTTCAAAACGCCATTGTGCAGCGTGAATTTCTGCGGTGGGTTTATCCAGTAAAATTGTTCCGGATTCATGACCGTTAATTCTTCAATTTATTCTTACTTTCACTACTATTTTTTTGACCTGAATATTTTCTGCTTTTTTGACCGTAGGCCTGTGCGCGTCCTTCGTGAAAAACAGAAAAAACTTACCGGGCGCTGCATTCCGGTAGTTTTCGCCTTCCGCGGTTAAAAACATAATGTCATTTTCTTCATCGTAAGGAACAGTAACATTTGTTTCGTCCAATGGCAAAACCCCGATTTTTTCTTCTCCTGAAACCAAAACCTGGATGTCAGCGTACTTTTTGTGCGCTTCAAACAAAACGTTTTCCTCGTTTCGGGTAACATATTCGTCAACATTCACGAACAAATCGGCACCTTCAAGTTCGTGCCTTCCTATTTCCAAATCTGCCAGGTTTTGCCCACTTAAAAATTGAAAGGCTTTATTCCAGCGCTCCTGATTTTTAAAATACAAACGGGCAAACTCTTTCTGATTCACCGATTCATCTGGCCGGGCATCCCACCCCTGTTTCCATTCGCCTTTACTGAACCATTCTTTAAGCTCGTTTTCGCTCCATTGGTCAGGAGCCTTATTTTTTTGCTGATTACATGCTGACCCCATAATAAAAATTGTAAGTGTAATGATGAGTAGAGTTTTCATTTGTTTTTCTTAAAGAGTTTATTTACAACATTTCCCAGTAAAAATCCCACAATAAAGATGGCCATTGTGCCAAATACAATTGAGAGATAACTGTGAAACGGACTGGCATATTTTACCATCTCTCCTGTGGTGAAAATCACTGGCGACAGGCTCATCCAGCCTATCACTAAAACTCCGGCAACTACTCCAATTATTGCGGCGGTGTTTTTTACTTTCGGCGCCAGAAAGCCGAGCAGGAACAACCCGAGCATTCCCCCGCTGAATATGGAAGCCAGTTTCCACCAGGCATCCAGGGCGCTTTGTACGTTAATCATTGCCACGGCAATAATAATGGCAAGCACACTGAAAATGAATGAAGAAAGGTATAAAACCAGCATCGATTTCCGCTCGGTTTCCGGATGTTCGGGTGGCAGTTTAAAAAAATCGGTCAGGATAACGGTTGCCGAGCTGTTAAGTCCGGTTGATACAGTGCTCATACCAGCTGCAAAAATAGAAGCAATCATCAATCCGGTAAGTCCCACTGGTAATTGGTTCACAATAAACCACGGAAATACCTTGTCGCCATCCACATCCGGTGGTAGTAATCCGGGATTGGCCTGATAATAGCTAAAAAGGGCTGTTCCGATAAACAGGAATAACGCTGACACCGGAACATACATCAATCCACCGTACAGGGCCGATTTTTGTGCCTCCTTATCGGAACGGGAACTCATATACCGCTGAATGTAATTCTGGTCAATTCCAAAATTCTGAAGGTTAATAAACAAACCATAAATTAATACCACCCAAAATGTGGAACTGGTTAACCCGGTACTAAAACTGCCAAGGCTGAATTTTTGGTTTTCTGCAGCAATATGAAAAATTTCTCCCGGCCCCTCAGGCATGGAAAACATCAGTACACCGATGCAAACCAACGCCCCGGCAATAAGGATAATGGCTTGTATTGCATCGGTCCACACTACAGCTTGTATTCCTCCGAGAAGTGAATAGATCATTACGCTTAATCCGGTAATGATTATAATCGTAGTAATGTTCCATCCCAGCAAAACATTTAGGGGAAGGGCCATCAGAAACAGGATGGTTCCTGCCCGCATAAGCTGGGTAAGCAGGTACATTACTGAAGCGTATGTTTTTGCCCAGGGGCCGAAACGTCTTTCCAGGTAAGTATAGGCCGAGGGACTGTTGACCGAACGGTAAAGCGGAACGAAGAACTTAACAGCAATAATGGATGCAATTGGAAGTGACAAACTAAACACAAACGGGTTCCAGTCGGTGAGAAAAGCCTGCCCCGGAAGGGCCAGGTAACTTATACTGCTTACAAAAGTAGCCAGAATCGACATGGAAATAACCCAGCCGGGCAGGGTATTGTTTCCAAGTGTAAAGGCCGAGGCGGTTTTATTTTTCCGGTAGAAAGAACTTCCGAACAAAACGATGCCAATCAGGTAGAGAATGAAGATGGTAATATCTATTACAGTCATGAGTGTAGAATAATTTTAAAATTTAAGTCTAATTACTGAAGTTCGAGAGCATTTAACGCTGCTTCAATTTTTTCCCGCTCCGGTTTATTAAACCGGTGAAAAGGTTCAGCCATAAAGTCACTGCAAATTCCTCTGACAGACAAAGCGCATTTAAGACCTTTTAAATAGCTTGAACCATAATTCCCTATGTTGTATATTGAAGAACTGATTTGCATTACCTTTTGTTGAAGCTCATGTATTATTTTAAAATCTCTTTTCACAGCTGCCTCATATAAATCCACATACAGTTTTGGAAACAGGTTTGCTCCCCCGTTTACGCCGCCATGACCGCCGGTCAGAACAAACTCAGCCATAAATTCTTCCGGGCCAACCATGAATGTAAAATCATCCCTGTCTTTAAGTGCAAATTGCACCTGCTTAAAATATGCCAGGTCTGATGAACTGTCTTTCATTCCGATAATTCCAGGAATTTCAGCAGCAGCTTTTACGGTTTCGGGTGCGAGCATCACTTTTGTATGCGAAGGAATATTGTACAGAAAAAGGGGCAACGGCATTTGCGTCATTATGCGCTGAAGATATTCCAGCAATTCAGGCTGACTGGCAGCAAAATAGTAGGGTGGTGCCAGCACAACCGCATCTGCATCACAGTTGGCTGCAATTTTCGCCAGGTTCAGGCTTTCAGTAAATGCTGAATCGGTTATTCCCACAAGCACCGGGACACGTCCTTTTACCAACTTGCAGGTACGTTCTGTTAGCTCCCTCCGGAGCTTGTAACTTATACTTGCAAACTCTCCGGTAGTCCCTAAAATGAAAATGCCATGAACACCTCCGGAAATAGTATGTTCTATTAGCCGTTCCAGACCTTCAATATCCAGGGTATCGTTGTCGAGTAAAGGGGTGATAAGTGGGGGGATGATGCCATGTAGTGGAAGTTTTAGATTGGTTTTCATTACAATAATTTAAAATTTTATTACTTCTTTTTTTGTTTAACTTAAATTTATTTCATCAATTATTTGGAGTAATTGAATAATTTTCTTATCAGGAGTTCCTTTTTCGATGTCAGCTACAACCATGTCGCAAGGGACATATAAGCGAGAAATCCTGTCCATATCTTCCTTTATTTGACCAATGGGTTTTGAGTTTAAATCCATTGGAGTGTACATAATAGATCTTCTTGCATCAGGAAAAAAACTTTTGGCTTTAGCAAGGTCTGATTTTATACCCATATCAATATAACCCAAGTTAGGAATTTTGGCATAATACTCAATATACGGATCGGCATTCCATGCACAATTATGGATACCCATTAAACCGAATGCCTGGGATATTTTTAAATCGAACGGCATTACAAAATCCCTGTATTGTTCGGGGGAAATCATGTTGACAAGGCAGTTGCTCACTGTGAAAAATTGGTAATCCACATTGCTCATTTTTTGACGTTTGTGCAGTCGTTTGGCTGCATCTATCATTGTGGTACATACACAATCCATTAAATGCAATACCGAATCCGGATCGATGAACATGTCTATAAAAAGTTGTTCTCCCCTGAGCCGCTGTGCATTATTCAGGACTCCTTGCCAATTTATAAACCCAATTATCTTTTGCTGATCGTTTTGAATCCAATCCACTTGTTTCATCAGATTTTGAAAGAAGGGATTACTGTCCAAATCCGGAGGTATCAACGTCTTTATTTCATAATCAGTCATTGGTTTATGTGCACAATTAGGCCAGTTGTTTTTGCTATAGATTATAGGAATACCATAAATTGCCGCTACTGTGCAAGCGCCATATACCCCGGTTAATAAATCAAGTGAATTTTCTAACAAAACTCCGATTTTCCTGCCAGGGAAGCGCCTGTCAAGTTCATCTCGCATTGCGATTATCGTTTCTTTGCGGTACTTTGCATCATGGTGCCATTGTTCGCTAAAGTCAATTTCGAGTTTGGTTCTATACCAATTAGGTGTAAAACCTATTTCTGGTCGAACAGGAAGTTCATTCCCTGTAGCTGGTCTGCGAGTTGCAGGAGCCGATGGTGCTATATAGCTAATTAATTGTTCCATGTATTTTTAGAGTACCTTAAAAAGGTATTACCCAATCAAGTTCTATTTAGCAGAATTATCGCTATAAGGATTATCCCGATAATAAATATATCCATCTTCTGCTCCGATAATTAATTCAGGAATGCCATCTTTTGTTAAATCAATAACTGATGGGCTGCTGGTATGTCCGGCTAATTTTCGTTTATCCAGAAGCCCCTTGTCTTCAAAAATGATGATTCCATTTTCTTCACCTATATTTTTATAAAATGTAGCATTTTGACTATTAAGTAAAAGGTCTAGCCGCCCATCACCATCAAAGTCAACAATTGAGATTTTTCTCCGGCCACTGAGACCGGCTTTCCCTCCATTTAATCTTAATTCATCCCCAACAATTAAGTCTAACCAACCGTTTCCTGTAAAATCATAAGCAACAGGAGTGATCATGCAAAGGTCCATCCGGATAATTTGATCACCATTAGTAAGTGGCCTTCCAGGAGCAAATAATGGGTTTGTTTTGGAACCGACATTTTCAAAAAAAGTGAACCCATCACGAAATTCACCGCAAATTAAGTCCGGTTTTCCATCCCCGTTAAAATCGGCAAAATTGGGAGATGGCCTGCCATAAACATTGAGTGGCACACCATCTGTATTCAGTAGCTGAATTGGTTCCTTATATTTTGGTTTCTCATTATTCCCTTCGTTTTCTAATAAATATATGTAACCATGTAAAGGGCCATTTGTCCATTGGCCTTTTTCATCATAGGCATCATCCCAACCATAATATTCATTTCCTTTGTATTCCCTCGGGCCCCAAACCCCAATGCCAACTATCAAGTCTAAAACTCCATTCCCATTAAAGTCAACAAAATGCCACTGATTGGCTCGCGTGTTAATTTCTTTAAAAAGAAGTTCCTTAACATCAGGAGCTGAAATATTTTCCGGATTCTCAAAAGCAGAGTTTTTAAAGTCAGGATACCATTTGCCAGGAGTGGTTACTAAAGGTTCGCCATTATAATAGGATATACTTACATTATTTACTGCTTCGCCGATACGTTGAGATGGTTTATAAACGGGCAACTTTGTTTCTGTATCAATTACTCCCGTGTTTTCAAAGAAATAAACCCCTTTATAGGGTGTATCAGTACAAACAACTACCAGATCGGTTAATCCATTATCATTGTAATCCATAGGCAGTGGCCAGGCCCATAAACCAACTCCCAAATCAACCAGAATATCTGGATTGTTGTATGCTAATCGCTCAAGATCTTGGCTGTGTAATACAGTACTAGGTATCAAAAATGCAATAAAATATAGTAGTTGAATGAAAATTTTATTTTTCATATCAAAGTTTTTTAAGTTATGAACAATAACCCAGTTAAGATAAATCACAACCGGGTTATTATTATTAATTTATTTCAAAATATTGTTAAAAATATACCTTTTCAGTAATTATTATTTTTATCTCCATTCCGGATGTTGCTCTAAATTTTTGGCATTATCTATAGCACTTTGAGGAATTGGCCAAACGTAATGTTTATTTGGGTCAAAATTCCTGGTATGAATAATTCTTAAGGGAAGTAAATCTGGAATTTCGAAACTTACAACTTGTTTATTCATTACTTCTTCTGCTATCTTCCATCTAAGTATATCGAAATATTTTAATCCTTCACCTGCCAATTCAACTCGCCTTTCATTTCTATTAGTAGCCTCATCTTCAATTACCCGCGCAAGTTGCCCGAAAAAGGGGTTTGAAATATCAGCCACAATCAGGCCTATGGTATTTGTAGAGCCTTTCCTTAAACTGCGTGCAATTTGGTTTGGTTTATAATTGAGCTCTTTTGCTACTTTGTGTATTTTTTCAACGACTTCCTGGCTGACTCGTTTTTCTTTTTCCAGTCCATTGAGCACATAAGAAACAAGGGCAGTTGAAACTCCAACCTTGTTTGCGATGTCTTTCATTGAAACTTTTTTAGCCATGATCAGTTTAAAGTTGAAAAGAAATAATTTAAAATTATTTCAAATTATAAATCAAATCTATGCTTAATCGTTTAAATTAATTTTGTATTTTTTGACTATTTCTAATGGTTTTTTGATATATTTCATATGTTTAATTATTTCAGGCCTTTTTATGGGGCAAAATTCCACATGAATTCTATCTTATTTTTGTGCATTTACGTTGTGGAGAAAATTAAATTGTTTAACCAAACCTGGACAGGTCACCGGATTTTCAGGTTACAGGAAGAAGGGAAAAATGAAAAACTCAATAAAAATTAACCATGAATAAAAAGTCTTTAATCGCTTTTTTTGTTTTCGCCATTTTTCTGGCGGGAAGCCTGCACGGAGCAACTTCAGATAAGGAAAAACCTGTTCACCACGATGCTTCTTTTTGGCAGGATTACAGCATAAAATACTATTTCAATCAGCCAGGCATAACGCTTGAAAAAGTAGCTGCCGACCGAAACGGAAAAATACAGATATTATCATCTGACGGGTTGTTGCATCCCCATGACGGAGATTTTCTTTATCCGGGAACGCTGGAAAAGGACGGAACTTACCGTCCAATGTCCGATAAAAATATTGTCGGATTGGCAACTTACAAACAGCAACTGGTTTACCTCGATGATGAAGCCGTGCTGAGCAACGCATGGGCTGGTAAACTTTTCTCAAAACATCAGATGCCTGATGTAAATCTGTTTGCCGGTGGCGAAAATTTTACTTTCCTGGTTGCCGATGGTAGAAATTTGAAATTGCTTAATGATTCGGAAGAACTTTGGAAAGGCCGGACATCGGAAAACATTCTTGAACTGAAATATGTTCCGGGGACCGAAAAATTTTGGATATTGACCTCAAATTCGCTTCAGACTTTTTCCCCGGAAGAAAAGGAGTTGCGACTCATTTTCGAAGGGACCGGATTTACCTCCTTCGATGTGGTGGCCTTTGGCACAAAAACCATTATTGGCACACCAAACGGTTACATCGAAATCAACAACCTTTCACAAAAACAGGAAGGAGACATCAAATCAAACCTCCCGGTGCCTGAAATTACCGTGGTGAAAGAGGTTAACGGCAACGTTTGGTTCGGTTCGCCCCAGGGGGCTTTTAAATTGCGCAACGATGGCAAATATGACTATTATTACGGCGAGCGCTGGCTTCCCGGAAACCGGGTGATTGATATAGCCGAGGGCCCGTATAATTCGGTTTTGATTTTGACAGATAATGGCCTGGGGCAAATTTGCTTCAGTAAAATAACTTTGGCCGAAAAGGCAAAATACTTCGAAAAACAGGTGCGTCTCCGCCACATCCGCCACGGGTTTAATTCCACTTTGAGCGGAATGGAAAACGGTAACCTGTCCACCGGTCATCTCGACGATTCAGACAACGACGGGCTCTGGACTTCCATGTACCTCGGAAGCCAGGTTTTCAGGTATGCCGTAACCAAATCTGAAGAAGCGCTGCAAAATATCATCGAATCGCTGGATGCCATGGAACGGCTTTACACCGTCAATCTGGTGCCGGGGTTCCCGTCGCGGTCGTTCAACCGCAGCGGATACATTGAAAAATTGTCGAACCCGGAACGCTGGCAACATTCCGCAGATCCCGAGTGGGACTGGAAGGCCACCACCAGCAGTGATGAAGCCATCGGTCATGTATTTGTGTTTGGTGCCATTGCCGAACTGATTGATGTGGAACCGGTCAGGGCAAAAGCGGTTCAACTGCTCGATGCACTGATGCAGCACATTGTGGACAACAATTTTTACCTGGTGGATTACGACGGCAAACCAACAACGTGGGGGCGATGGAATCCTGAGTATGTAAATGGATTTCCTACCTCGGTGGGCGACCGCAAGCTGAACAGCTCGAACATTGTGGCCATGCTGCAAACAGCTTATCATTTCACCAAAAAAGAAATTTACAAAGAAAAAGCATTCGAACTGATGCACGACTACGGGTACTTCGAAAACCTGATGCGGCCTATGGAAGAGATTGGCAAAGCACCTGATGGTTCAGATGATTGGGCAGAAATGTTATCCGAATCGTGGAACCACTCCGACGACGAAATGTACTTTCTGGGTTACTGGGGATTGTACCGTTATGCGTTTAACGATTCACTGAAAGCCATGTTCCGTGAAAGCATCATCGACCATTGGGAACACGAGCGGCCTGAAAAAGAGGGTTTGTGGAATCTGTTTACTGCTATGGTGAATAATGAATTCGACCTGGAAGAAGCCATTTGGTATTTACAGGAATACCCGATGGACCTTATCACCTGGACCGTAAAAAACAGCCACAGGAAAGATATTCAGCCCATTCCGGAAAATTTCCGCAGGCAAACCACTGAAGAGGTGCTGCCGCCCGATGAATTGCAAATAAGGCGGCACAACGCCAACCGTTTCGGGCTTGACGGGGGCAATAACGGAAGTTCAGAGTATAGTGCCGGTGACATTTGGTTGCTGCCCTACTGGTTGGGACGTTATCTGGAGGTAATTGAATAGTTGCTGGATAATGAACTGAAAAATCGGATGTATTGCACCATGGCTTCAGCCCGGTGAACAGGAAATAGCTACAAGCGTAACCCGGCTTTAGCCGTTAAAGATAATCCCGGGTGTTTATAAAATTTTCAAAAGAAAAGGATTTCAAAATGCAAAAAACAAGAAAGATATATTTCAGCCTTTTTTTTACGGGAATATTTGCACTCCTTTTTTTTGGGTGTTCGCAATTAAATCCTGAGTCGGAAAAGTCGGTTCAGCAGGTGATGGATGAAGTAGTTACACGGCTTTATGCTACCATGAATGAAGATGAACTGGCAGCAATTGACCAACAAACAGCCATGTCGCTTTTTACTGAAGCAGATTTGGAAGTGCTTTCCACCCGGCATTGGGTGTTCGACGTAAATGTGCCGGTGGTGGTTTCCATTATGCGTAATACAAGTCAGAAGACGATGCCGTTCTGGCTCGGACCTGCCGGATTTGAAAAAACACGCCTCGAAATGCGAAACGAATATAATACCTATGAAGTGTGGCAAAAGGAATTTGATAAAGGAACTGTGGAACTCGGGATTAACGGATTCAAAAATTTTGCTTATCACTATTTTGTTTCCGTAGCGCCGCAAAATGAAAATGACCGACTGGAATTGTCTTGCTCTATCCCCGAAAACCAGTATATTGGAGTTTTGGATGACAGTGTTTTCACTTACCACGACTGGACCGAACTCGTTTTGATGGACGTTCCCGAAGAAATGAAAGGTCAAAAATTGCTGACCACCATTCGGGGAAGGGGAAAGGAATCACACCTCATTGGGGCCTTCCGTAAAACCCAATTCCCGTCGTCTGCTAAACCCGACCAGGTTTTACTGACCTGGAGCGCCGATCCGTCAACAAGCATCGACATTCAGTGGCGGACGAACATTTCAGTAGAAACCGGGGAAGTGAAATACCGGGTTGCAGGAACCACTGATGAAAAAGTAGTTGAGGCTGAAAAGTATGTGATGGAAGATCGCGAACTGATGAATGACCGTTTTATTCACCGGTTTACTGCAAAAATCAGGAATTTGAAACCGGGAACTAATTATGAATATTTAATTGTCCCGGAAACCGACTGGAACAAAGCCTGTACATTTTCAACTCCGTCCGGCGATGACTCCTTTTCATTTATCTGGTTTGGCGATGTGCATCACAAAAAGGAGTTTGGCGACCTGCATAACAAAGCCGAAGCTGCCCATCCCGAAACGGCTTTTTATACTATTGCCGGCGATTTGGTGAGCGACGGCCTCTACCGCGACCAGTGGGATGAACTTTTTGAATATTCCAAAGAGGTTCTCCGTAAAAACCCGCTGATGAACGTGCCTGGAAACCACGACAACCGGTTGGGACTTGGCGCTAAAATGTACCGCGATATGTTCATTTATCCCGCCAACGGTCCGGAGGGAGTGCCAAAGGAGCAAACTTATTCATTCACCTATAAAAATGCACTGTTTTTGATGCTTGATGCCACTTCTTCAGTAGAAGCACAAACGGAGTGGATTGAGAAGCAATTAGCCAACTCGTCGGCCAACTGGAAAATTGCGGTGTTCCATTTTCCTCCTTACAATTGGGAAGAACCTTACCTGAACATCCAGGAGGAGTGGATTCCGGTTTTCGACAAGTACCACGTGAATATGGTTTTCAGCGGGCATATTCATTATTACATGCGCTCCAAACCCATGAAGGACGGGCAGGTTGTGGATTCATACAACGACGGCACAGCCTACATTATTTCCCTGGGAATTCCCGGACGTAACGAAGAAATTGATGATGAACCTTACGCTGCTGTACGGGAACAGGATTGCTGGCTGTACCAGCACATTCGCATCAACGGAAACCAACTTTATTACCAGTCAGTGAATTTTGAGGGAGAGGTAATTGATGAATTTGAAATTGTAAAATAAGAAGAAAAGAACCATTGAAACAGTCGGGGGCAGCGCCGTTTGATGGTACTGCAAGGCCTGAGTTGTATTAAAGTTATACAAAGCAAATTTTCACACGCACACCACTCGCAGCGACGGCCGAATGAACCCCTAACCCGTGGACCGGATTTGCCGAACTGGAACCGAGCAACGGCTCCCGCCAACGTCTCGAAATCGGGCAACTGGAAGAACAGGATTTGGTTTATGAAAATCGCGACCCCCAACAACTGGGAATGCTGGCTATTCAGAGAAACACAACTTTCGCTGAAAGAAAATCCCGAAGTTGAAAAATACGTCCGTGCCGAGATTTTCGGGCCGGGTGAGGTTATTATGGGAACGCAGCCGTTTGGAATTAGGTAGATAGATTCGGTTAGTTAAACCTTCAAGGTTTTGGAAACCTTGAAGGTTTGAATTCGGTCTTACTGCAGAAACGCTTTGCGGTATTGCGAGGGCGTTTTTTTCATCACCACTTTAAAGTAGTGGTTAAAATTGGCCAGGTTGTTATAGCCGCATTCGTAGCAAATCTGCGTAATCTGTTTGTCGGTTTCGGCCAGCAGCCGGGCGGCAATACCAATGCGCACATTTTTTACATAATCCATGAATGTTTGGTTGGTCTTCTTTTTAAAGTAGCGGCAAAACGAACTTGGTTCCATGTAAACCAGTTTGGCTGCATCGTTTAGGTTAATTCCATTTTGGACATTTTGAAAAACATATTCGTAAATTTTATCAATTTGCTCACGATCCTTATCGTAGGTGTTTGGCATGGAGGATGGCAGAGCTAAGTACTCCCGGTTTTCGACTTGAAGTAAAAGGCTGAACACTTTTAAAAGTTCAATGTAGCGTGCAAGGCCGTCAATGCGAACCATTTTTTTTAGTGATTCAGAAACCTTTTTAGTAATCGGTCCATGAAACAGAATCCCACTGTTGGCTTCTTTCAGAAGATTAACTACTTCATTCAGTTCTGGAATATTAAAAAAGTTAGAACTAATTATGTTTTCATAAAAATGAGTTACCACACATTCCCCATGACCATCTGTACCAGGTTCCATAACTTCCCAGCAATGCGAAATATTAGGTCCTAATAGTACTAAGTCTCCCGGGGTATAGCTTGAAATATGGTTACCAACAATTCTCCGTCCTGATCCTGAAGTAATGTAATTAAGCTCAAAATTTTTGTGAGAATGAATTTTATCTGAATCAGGATCCATTTTTAACCGACGTGTGATAAATGAATGTTTGTACGAGACATCTATCTTTTCATAAACAAATTTCATATTATCCTTTTTTAACCATAAAGCTTAAATATACAAGTTTTTTTATGAATATTAGTCAAAATTTAATGCAAAAAAAACAAATTTCGACAAGTGTTTTGACCTTGTTTGCTTTTCTTTTGTAATAATAAAAAAACAAGTGATAAATATTTAGAAGAGATTAAAGAAATGATAGATAAAACAGAATTTTCCTAAAACTTTTAACAAGTTGATATGGAAAGTGCCTGCTCAACCGTAAATTCCATTTACGGCTATTGTTGTTCAATTCTTTCAGAATTGGATTGTTGAGCAGTAGGGAACAAGCGTTTAATTTGAAGTCAAATGAATCGA
>NZ_JBSQIC010000103.1:0-12208 GCF_055108615.1 Tangfeifania sp.
CTGGCTTGTGAGCGTCCCGATTTCTAATCGGGAAGGTCGTCTATAGTACTCGCGCCTCTCGCTACGAAAACCAAAGGGAAAGTTGACAAACAGCTTTCCCTTTTTTTAGTTTATATTGACTTGACTTATATAACCACCATTAGTATGACTTTCTAAAATGAGATTAACAACCTGAACCACGATTGTTTCTCTTTTAGGTCTTTTTCAAATTGAACTATTTTCCTGGATTTTTGTAAAACGAACAATGCATTTTGCACACTGTTTACTATTTTTGTATTAAAATTTCTGAGCTATGGCAACATACAACATCACCATCAACGAAAAAACAAGGGCCGGCAAAAAGCTGGTTGCCCTGTTGGAGTCGTTAAACGAAGTGGTTTCTTTCTCTAAGGTTAAGAAAAACAAAGGACTGGATGAAGCCATGGAAGATGTTAAATATGGCCGCCTTCATAAAGCTGAAAATGCAAAGGACCTCATCAATAAATGCCTTTCTTAATGTATTCCATCCGGTTTACCAACAGGTTTAAAAAAGATGTCAAGCGTTGTAAAAAAAGAGGGTATGGCTCGCTTCAAAATCTAAGGTCACTTCTACAAAAGGGCGAAGGCAAATTACTAATTCCCATCCACCAGGTACTTTCTCAGAATTTTGGTTTTAGGGTTTTTCAAAATTTCATCGGGATGGCCCTGTTCAATAATCTCACCATAATACATAAAAACAACATGGTCGGCCAGTCGTAAGGCTTGGCGTAATACGTGTGTTACCAGTATAATCGTATAATGTTGTTTCAAATCTTTAAATAAATTTTCTATGATTTTTGTCGAAATCGGGTCAAGCGCCGATGTAGGTTCATCGGCTAAAATAATTGCCGGTTTCACTGCCAGTCCGCGCGCCAGGCAAAGCCGTTGTTGCTGGCCGATGGATAAGCTGGTAGCAGGGCTTTTCAGCCTTTCTTTTACTTCATCCCACAAGCCAACCCTTTTCAGGTTTGTTTCCACGCTGTGTGAAATCAATTTTTTCGAACGTATGCCCTTTAATTTTAAGCCGTAAGATACGTTTTTGTAAATAGAAGCCGGCAACGGGAACGGACTTTGCGAAAGCAATCCCATCTTCTGCCGCATAGATGCAAGGTTTTGTCCGGCTTTCATTATATCCTGCCCGTCGATAAGAACCTGACCCGAAACTTCCAATTCTTTGTGCAGGTCTGTCAGCCGGTTTAAGCTTTTCAGCAACGTGGTTTTCCCGCAACCTGATGGCCCCAGCAGGACAACAATTTTGTTCTTGGGTATTTCAAGGTTGATGTTTTTTAAAATTTTCCCTTCCTTGGTTTTAACGTTTAAATCCTTTATTTCGATGATGGGGGTATCTTTAATTTCTTCTGCCATTTCTATTTCGTTTTGCAGGGTAACGCTTTCTGATGAAAGTCCCGATTGATATGTAAAAGCCATTTGTTTCATTTGATGATGTTTTTTGAATATCGTTTTGAAAGCAATCTTGCCGAAACACTGATGATTAAAATAATTACTGTTAGTACAACTGCAGCCGCATAAGCACGTTGCCTTACTTCTTCAATTGGGGAACTCAGTTGAAAAAATATGGACAGGGGCAAGGTGGCCACGGGCTCATCTAAAGTAACCGGGATATTATCGGTAAACCCTGCAGTAAAAAGTACCGACGCAGCATCGCCAATTCCACGCCCGAATGCAAGCAAAAGGGCGGTAATAAATCCTGCAAAGCCTTGTTTGAACAACACCTTTAATGCAGTCTCTGTCCGCGTTGACCCGAGCGAATAAGATGCTTCCTGAAGTTCCACCGGAATGGTTTTTAAAACTTCATCGAAAGCCCGAACCAAAATTGGCGTTATCAATAATGCCACGGTTATTATTCCGGCAATAAGCGATGCATTTAACCCTAAAAACAACATGACTGCAAAACCAAATGCCCCGTAAACAATCGAAGGAATTCCCCATAGTGCATCCAGGAAAAAGCGAATTGTATTTTGTGTGCGCTTTAGCCTGATTAGCTGGACATTGATAAACAATGCCGCAGGCAGGCCAATAATTACGGCAAGAACGGTTGCCCCTAATGAAAGGTAAAAAGACCCCACAATGGCGTTTAAAATTCCGCCTCCGCCGCCAAAATAGTAACCACCCTCAGGCATGGAAAACACAATTTCCCATGATAACGCGCCAATTCCTTTTTTAAAAACCACAACCAGCAAGTATAAAAGAATTAATACTACTGAATAGGCGGCTATAAATGAGACAATTTTAAAAAACCATTCCTCAATTATTTTCCAACGGTTCATATCTTTTCGGTTTTATGAATGAAATACCTGAAGAACAGGTTGATAATCAGAATCACAACAAATAAGAGCAACGCAGCAAACATAAGCGCCGAGTCGTAATCGGGAATCGACATCATTTCGCCGTAATTATTGGCAATTAAAGCTGGAAGCGGGTAACCAGCTTTAAACGGCGAAAGTGTTACATTCAGGGTGTTGCCAACCACCATTAAAACGGCAATGGTTTCGCCAAAAGCTTTGGCAATTCCCAATCCAAAGGCTGAAATAATTCCGGGAAAACCCTTTCGGATAATCACATGTTTCACCATCTCCCAGTGTGTGGCGCCCAGCGACAGCGAAGCCTCTTTCATTCCAACCGGAATAGTGTGAAAAACCTCTATAAGCATATTCAGCATATAAGGAATACACATCACGGCTAAAACAATCCCTCCGGCCAGTAAACTGTACCCTGAACTGGTTGCCCCGAAAAACGGAGCAATACTCCCTGAAACCAACGGAACGATTACAAGAATTCCCCAAACGCCATAAACAACCGATGGGATTCCGGCAAGGATATCGATAACCGGAAGCATAAAATTCAGCAATCGCCTCTTGCTAAACTGGGTAAGATAAATGGCAGCAAACAAACACAAGGGTGCCGAAAGAATAAAAGCCAGCAGGGTTACATAAAACGAACTGAAAATAAAAGGCAAAAAACCAAATTCACCTTTCATGGGGAACCATTTCGAAGAAAAAATCAGGTCTGCCAGCGAATGTTCATTTAAAAGCGGGGCAGCTTTCCAGTACAGCCCAATGCCAATGAGAACAGGAATAGCCAGTAAAATATACAAGCCTCCCCGCATCCAGATGTTAACCAATAAATCGGTCAACCTCCTTTTTCTGTTCATATTTTGTTTTGTTTTTTTATTCAATTCAAGTGTCGTATCAACTCTATTATTTATCCAATTTGGCAACTTGTTCATCCAGCCTTGATTGCGTTAAAGGGACGTAACCAGCTTCAGATACAAACTTTTGCCCATCAGTTACTACCCATTTCAGAAAATCGAGCGTAGCTTGTTTCGCGGGTTTTCCTTTGGCAACCAAATAAAGTTCGCGTGCCGGTGGCGAAGGGTATTTCCCCTCAGCAATGGCCGCAAGTACCTGGTCAAACGTGTCGTAAAAATTTTCTTCCGCATCCAGTTTGCCGTTTTCGTTTATGTCAATCGGGATAACCTCAATCCCTGGATTTTTATTTCCCGTTTTTAAATCGTACAGGTAAATGGTGTTATTGAACCCGATTCCTTTTTCATCTTTTACCACGGCATCTGCCAGTCCGGGGTCGCCAAACACGCCAACCCCTTTCAAATCCTCCTGTGACCCTCCAAGGTACGCTGCCCAGGTACCGGCAGCTCCGCAGGCATCAGAACGGGTGAAAACATTAATCGTTTGGTCTGTTGTTATTCCCGGAAGCTGATTCCAGTTCGAATACTTGCCGTCAATGTACAGCCCCTGAAATTCTGCGCGTGTTACTCCCCTGGTTTTCAAAACCTCAACAACCGGACTGGCAGCGTTTACAGTTGGGATTACTGCATCTTTTGTTACAGCAACCCACCATACGCCTTGATCAATTTCGGCTTGTACTATTTCGCGTGAAAACATGCCCAGGTCAACTGTTCCCGAAAGCGCATCAGCCATACCTTTACCAGCGCCACCGGCTGAAATATTAAATCGTATGTCAGGATTTACCTTTTGGTATTCTTCACTCCATTTAACAACCAACGGATACAAAGCGAAAGCCCCGGAAAGACTGATTGTACTTTCTTTCTTTTTGTTGGAAGCACATCCTGTAAACAGGAGGATTGCCACTATGGCATAACTAAAAAATGATTTCATGTTATTTTGTTTTTAATGTTTAAGTATTATTGTTGTTGGAATAAAGTTGGGGTAAGGGTTAGCTGAAAATAAACAAATTGTTGAAGGACTGCATTGTCAACTCCCTGAAGGGTTTTGAGTGTTTCTGTTGGGAGGTAGAAAATACAACCACTTTCCAGCGCACCCCAATCACTGAATGTATATTTTAGCACCAAATCGTTTTCATACCCCAGGTTTTTATCATCCGGTGTAGCCGGGTTGGTTTGTGCCAGTTGAAAATAATGCCCAATGTTGCGTACGCTTACTGCTTTTGAAAATTTGTAATCGAGGTAAAAATAGTAGTCGGCCAGGCCGCCCTGGTTGGTATGTGAGGCAAAATTCCTGAAATAATCCATGTAACCGTAGAACCTGTGCCTTGCCCCGTAATGAATATCAAACAGGTTTTCGGTGGTTTGTTCTGTGCAGGTTTTACTGTTTCCCGAAAGAAAGGTAATACCTATCCCGGGGGTAAAATTACCGGCTTTATAGCTTCCGTCAATGGCAAACAGGTAAGCGCTAACATCCTTGCCTGTTTTGGTTTTCCCGTATTGGTAGTAAGCCTCGCCCCATAAATTTAAACCATTGTTTTTATAGGTTGAATAAAAACCGGTGGTATGCTTATAATACAGTGTATTGGTTGTGTCGGTTTCGGGTGTCCCTGCTGCCAGGTGGAGCAGGGATAGTGTCAGGTTTTCGCCATACGCACGGTTTGCCCACAAAAAATTCAGGTTTTTTATCCGGTTCGATGGATAAAGGTTTTCTGACGATGTTCCGGCAAGGCTGTTCCAGGTGCTTCCCAGGTGGATATTCCAATCGGCAGCTTTCAGTTTAAAAAGCACTGCATCGTAAGTTAACCCGTTGTTGTTCCAATTACGGGCAGCCAGCAGGCGCTGGTTGTCGTACTTTAATGGCTGGCGGCCAACGGAAACCCATCCTCGATTTCCAAGCTTTAATTCTGCATACCCTTCAAAGAGTTCAAGTGAAGCATCGTCGCCAAAAACCCCGGTGGAACTTCTTTGAGATTCATCGCCCCAAAGCCTTACATCCTGCGGGGTGAGTTTTAATTTAAAATTTTCGGTTTCGTAACTGAAGGATATCCGGGTGCGCTGCCAGATTAACCCAGCGGGTGTTGAGCCATCAGGTGAAAGCCCGCGGTAACCATCGCGTAATTCAAAACGGTTCCGGAAGTGAGCATCAACCGAAAATTGTGCAAATCCATTTTTAGATATGACGCAAACTACTAAAAACGTAAAAAAGTAATTTGGCTTGAACGATAATTTTAACTTCCTCTGACCTGAAATTGCTTTTTCGCAGCTATTGAATCCAAACATAACTTTTGCATAAAAAACTTATTGTACAAAAGTATTTTGGCGAAATCAGACAGGGAACAGTCTAAAAACGTAAATTTCCGACTACGTCTTTAAACGTAGAACAAGTATTATCAGATTTGAAGCAAACCGTTCTTTATGGCATAAATAACCAGGTTGGCCGTATTTTTTGATTGTGTTTTGAGCAAAAGGTTTTCCCTGTGTTTATCTACCGTGCGCTTACTGAGAACCAACCTGTCTGCAATCTCATTGTTTGTTAGTCCCTTGCAGATTAACAACAAAACTTCTGTTTCGCGTTCAGTTAATTCACTGTCAAGAACGTTAAAACTGGCTTTGTCCGGGTATTTCAGGATTTCGTTCAGGATTTCGATGGATATGTAGCTTTTGTCGTTACAAACATCTGTAATTGCTTTTTCCACTTCATCAAAATTGGAATTTTTGAGCAGAAAACCACAAGCCCCGGCGTCAATCATACTCAGGTAATAGTTTTTATCTGAATACATAGATAAAGCAAGGATTTTGATAGAGGGTTGAATTTCCCTGGCTCTTTTGGCCGCCTCAATTCCGTTCATAACCGGCATTTCAATGTCAATTAAAGCCACATCAACCGGATTGTTTTTCAAACCTGTTATAAATTCTTCTCCATTATTTGCTTCATATATTTTCCCAATGAAACTAAGGTTGGAAAGCAACAGTTTCAATCCTTGCCTAAACAGGCCGTGGTCGTCCACGATATAAATATCAACTTTATTCATTGTTTTGTTTTGTTTAACGGGAAAAAGAATTCGATTAAAAAACCATTCTCCGGCGCTGTTACAATTGAATAATGTCCGTTCAGTGATTTGGTCCGCGAAAAAATATTATTCATCCCCATTCCCCTGTCTCTGTACTTTTCGTTTACCGGTTCATATTCAAAACCTTTCCCATCATCCAGATAACGGATATGAATATATGCATCTTTCTCTTTTATTTCCACATATACTTTTTGTGGATTGGCATGAATAAAACTGTTGTTCATCAATTCAGAAATAATCCGGTAGAAATTGATGTTCATTTCATCTGACAGCCGTTTTTCATCGATTTGAAAATCAAATTCATATCCAATGTTTTTTTGAGAAAAAAGCTGAGTCGCCAATGTGCCCAGGGCTTGTTTTAGGCCATAGTTTTTTAACAGGTGCGGACTCATGTTATTGGCAATCTCTTTTAGCGTGACAATTGAATTACTTGCAGCGCTATGTGCGGTTTCAATAATTTTAAGGTTCATTGGGGTCAGGTTCTCTTTGTTCACAGCGCTCAGTGTCATTTTTATAGATGATAACACCGGCCCCATCCCGTCGTGCAATTCCCGGGCAAAAGATTGCCTTGACTTTTCCTCCGTGTTAATAACGGCAGACAAGATTTTTTTCTCATTCTCTTCTCTTAACTTCTCAATCTCATCCTGCAGATTAAAAATCTTTTTTATAAAAATTACCCCCACAAAAACAAGCACTGAAATCAAAACTCCAATCCAACCATTTATTTCGTCTTTTGGAAATAATTTCGATTCCCAGAAAAAGCCCGAGAAATCAAATAATCTCCGTAACGCCATTAAAATAAAAGCACACGAAATCAATATCCATGAGATATTAAACCTGGTACGGCGAATCAAACTGATGGCAAGTATAGTGGCAACAATTTGAAAAAGCATAGATAAGAGTAAGGCGATTTTTAATGTAGTCATCTTACAAAATATTTTTAATGTAAAAACAAATATTTTGCTGGTAAATAAAATATCTGTTTCTTTTTACAAAAATAGAAAATCTCAACTATTAATTGAGCCAGATGAATTTATCGACCGTGTGGCCAATGCCGATGGCGATTTCAAAATGGATGCTTTCCCTGTCAATCTGAAATCGGAACAAACAATTAAAGCTGAAATTTTCGATGCTCAGGGAAATTTTGTAAAAGAATGCGAAACCAGCGCTGGCATCAACGATTCACCGGCCACCCTCTACTGCAAAATCGAAAATCCATCCACCTGGACATCCGAAACTCCCAACCTTTATTCGGTAAAAGTTTCGCTAGTTGATGGCACTGAAACGAACTACCAGCTGACCGAAAAATTTGGATTCCGCACCATTGAAATCCGGGAAAGTGACGGGGTGTATGTCAACGGCAAAAAGATGAAATTCAAAGGAATTAACCGGCATGTTTTCTGGTCCGAAACCCGTCGTTGTGTTAGTCCGTCCATCGATTTGCTCGATGTCCGGTTGATGAAAGAGATGAATCTGAATGCAGTGCGGTGCGCCCACTATCCGCCCAATAAATCGTTTCTTCACATTTGCGATTCACTGGGTTTGTATGTGCTCGGCGAACTGGCGGGCTGGCAAAATGCTTACGATACCGAAGTGGGCAGCAAGCTGGTACGCGAGTTGGTCATCCGCGATGTTAATCACCCCTCGGTAATTTTCTGGAGCAACGGAAACGAAGGCGGAACCAACACAGATTTGGACGACGACTTTGCCATTTACGATCCCTCCAACCGGCCGGTCATTCACGCACACCACCGGCCGGACAACGACTACAACGAAATCGACTGCAATCATTATGAAAATTATTACAGCTCCAAAAAGTTACTGGAAGTACCTCTGATTTACATGCCCACTGAATTGTTGCACGGCCAGGACGATGGCGGAATGGCAGCAGGGCTTGGCAATTTCCGGGAATTGTTCTGGAATTCGGAATTGTTAGCAGGCCTTTTGAAAGCCTCCGGAATTTCGGTGGCGTTCAGCAAAGAATACGGCACCATCAAAAGAATCGGAAATGATATGGGGCTGCCCATCCCGTTTAACAACGGCCCGGTTTTGGTAAGTGGTGAAACTGAACTTACCGGCATCCGGAATTTTCCTTCCACCAAGTCGCATGAGGTGGGAATGACCTATTCGGGCGATTTGAAGAAAGTAACCTGGACCATGTACCTCAGCGGCTGGTTAGAAATGAATTACGAATATCGGGTAGAAGGCGAACAATATTTTACCGGCATCAGCTTCGATTTTACAGAATCGGATATCATTGGCGCAAAACGGCTGGGCAACGGTCCGCGGTATGTATGAAAAAACAGACTTCAGGGCGTGAAACTGGATGTTTATGAACGTTTTTACAACGATGTACTGGCGGGCGACAATTCATGGGAATCAGCAACGATACATGGAACCTCGGCCCTGCCGGCGAACTCAACAATATGGAAAAACCGGTGCAGCGAACATTGTATTTCTATTTTGGACTGCTGAATTAAAGGTTGAAAAATCCTGGAATATTTTGTAAAAAAAACATTCGTCACTTCTTTTTTTACGTATAATTTTTTTATTTTAGACGTAAAAAAACAAGATGGATACAAAAGTCACCCTACATTTCGATAAGGATGTCATTGAAAATGCGAAGAAATTTGCTTCAGATAATAATGTCAGTTTATCGCGGTTAACTGAATTTTTGTACCGGCAAATAACAACCGGAAGTTATAAAACTCTTGATGATTTCCCTGTGAACGAATGGGTAAATCAAATTTCAGAGGGAGCAGCTGTTTACAAAAAACGAAACCGCAAAGACACGAAAAACGAATTTTTCAACAATAAGAAATGAACGTATTTATCGATGCGAATGTGCTGATAGCCACCCTGAACAAGGAATATCCCTTATTCACCTGGTCATCCAGGGTGTTAAGTCTCCAGGGGAAAAAGGGAATAAAGTTGTACACATCGCCGCTTTGTTTGGCCATTGCTTATTATTTTTCAAGCAAAAAAAGTGGAGAAAAGATGGCAAAGAATAAAATTAATCTGCTTGTTAAAAATATCGGCATCACAAAAATAGATGAAGAAATTACAAAATCAGCGCTTAGCAATAAGCGCGTAAATGGTTTTGAAGACGGACTGGAATATTATTCTGCTTTAAATCAAGATTGCCGGTTTATTGTCACTGAAAATCAACAGGATTTTTATTTTAGTGAGATTGAAATTTTCGGATGTGAGGAATTTTTAAAACAATTATAACCTATGCCTATCGTAAATAACCCGCAACTACAGCTTGCCCGCGATTTTTTAAGCTACACCGGAGAAAATATTTTCCTGACCGGAAAAGCCGGAACCGGTAAAACCACATTTCTGAAAACGCTGAAAAGAAACTCGCCCAAACGCATGGTGGTGGTTGCGCCAACCGGTGTGGCCGCGATCAATGCAGGAGGTGTTACCATTCACTCATTTTTCCAGTTACCTTTTTCGCCTTATGTCCCGGGCGCAAAAATGCAAAACGAAGGCATCCGCAGGTTCAGCAAAAATAAAATCAACATTATTCGTAGCCTCGATTTGCTGGTAATCGACGAAATCAGCATGGTGCGTGCCGACATGCTCGATGCCATCGACGAAGTGCTTCGGCGATTTAAAAACCGCAGAAAACCTTTTGGCGGAGTTCAGTTGCTGATGATTGGCGATTTGCAGCAATTGGCTCCGGTGGTAAAAGAAGACGACTGGAACATCCTGAAAAATTATTATGAAACGCCTTTCTTTTTCAGCAGCAGGGCACTTAAAAATTCCAGTTTTACCGGCATTGAGCTAAAACATATTTACCGGCAAAGTGATCAAGAATTCATCGATTTGCTGAATAAAGTTCGTGACAATGAAATGGACATTGACGACCTCAAAAAACTAAACAGCCGCTTTGTCCCAAATTTCAATCCGCCTGAAGAAGAAGGCTACATCACACTCACCACGCACAACTACCAGGCCAGCCGGATTAATGCCAATCACCTCAACAAACTGTCCACCAAAAAACACACTTTCGAATGTTCAGTGGAAGATGATTTTCCGGAATCCTCCTACCCTGCCAATGCTGTTTTAGAAATTAAAAACGGCGCACAGGTAATGTTTTTGAAAAATGATGCTTCGGTTGAAAAAAGATATTACAACGGAAAAATCGGGAAAGTAACCGATATCAACGACGACCAAATCGAAGTGCTTTGTCCCGGTGACACGGAACCGATTATCGTGGAGCGCGCAGTGTGGGAAAATACAAAATACAACCTGAATGCACGAACTTCGGAAATAGAGGAAAATGTGGTGGGGAAATTTGTGCAGTTTCCGCTGAAACTGGCATGGGCAATTACCATCCACAAAAGCCAGGGCCTGACATTTGAAAAAGCTGTTATAGATGCAAAACAGTCGTTTGCCCACGGGCAGGTTTACGTGGCGCTGAGCCGATGCAAAACCCTCGAAGGGCTGGTTTTGAGCACTCCTCTCGGTTCAGAAAGTGTAATTAGCGATGAAACAGTAATTGGGTTTACTGAGGATGTGGAAGAAAACCAACCGGATAAAAATGACCTTGAAGCTTCCCGTAAAAATTACGAACTGGATTTGATTAAAGAGTTATACGATTTCAGTTTTGTGCTCAGATCGGCTAATTACATTTTGAAAGTGTGGGAAGACAATACTGAATTTTTAATGGGAAACCTGAATGAAACGTTGCGTAAAATGCTTGTTCCGGTGAAAGAAAAGATGGCCGATGTGGCAGAACGCTTTTATGTTCAGGTGAAAAATTTACTGAAAGGTTCCGGGCCTGCTGAAAATAATCCTGCTTTGCAGGAACGCATTCAAAAAGCAACGGGTTATTTTTCATCAAAAATGCAAACATTGATTCTCCAGCCGTTGGACCAAGCCGGTTTTCAAACCGACAACCAGGCACTGCGCAAACGCATTACCGACGCACTGGGCAGGCTGGAAATGGATTTGAATATGAAAAAAGCCTGCCTCGAGGCATCCTCGAAACAGTTCACCATAAAATCGTACCTGGAATCACGGGCACTTGCAGCCATTGAAAAACCGACCTCAAAACCCAGAAGTAAAGTGGCGGCAGTAAATGTCAACCATCCGGAATTCTATAAAAAACTGGTGGAGTGGCGCGACCTGAAAGCCGAAGAAACCGGACTGGCCATATCGCGCGTCCTTCGCCAACGAGTGATGGCCGTCATTGCCAACGAATTGCCTGCAACTTCGTCTCAATTGCAGGCGGTAAAAGGAATGGGCGGCAAAAAAATGGAGCAGTTCGGGCAGGAAATCCTGGCGCTGATTCTGGAATACCGCAACAAAAAAGGGATGGACATTCCGCTGAATGCCAACGAAGAAGTGGCGCTGGCAGGACTCAACACCAAAGAGCAATCGCTGAAACTATTTCAGAACGGACTTTCGGTTGTTGAAGTGGCGAAAAAACGCAACCTCGCTCCCTCGACCATCGAAGGGCACCTGGCACATTTTGTACAGAAAGGCGAACTGGATATTTTCGAATTAATTCCTCCTGAAAAATACGAAACCATAAAAACCAAACTCGAACAAAACCCCGACCGGGAAACAACTTCCGAAATCAAAAACAAACTGGGCGATGATTTCTCGTATGGCGAAATCAGGTTGGTGATAGCCGACATGCAAAAATAAACCGGATAATTTTAGCAGCATACTACATAAATTATCGGGTATTTTGTGTAGTCTAATATTAAAATTATCGGATTTTTTATATATTCGTATTAACCCAACTTGTTATCTTACTATCATAAAATTCTGTATTCCAGCCGGATGGATTTAAGATATTCATATTTCGGGTAACACGGATTTTTTCATATAGTAGGGTACGGTTTTATACCCCAGGGCTTCATAAATTTGTTTTGCC